>CAMYWI010000056.1 GCA_947302675.1 uncultured Selenomonadales bacterium
TGTAGCTGATAACGGGCGTGTGCGCCATACCGAGCGCGTCGGTTATCGGATAAATCGCTTCGGGCATTCGCGCGGAGACGAAGACGAATTTCAAGCCTTTAGCGATGACGGCTTTAATCGCCTTCTCGTGGAGTAGCGGCGGTTTCTTGTTCGTCACGAGAAAGGTACCGTCAATGTCGGAGAAAATTATTTTGATCATTTCAAACCTCCTCTTACGGCGCGATAACTCCAATATTGGCAAGGTAGGTGTAAATGCCGCCCGCCTCGTTTGAATCGGTGACGGCGGCGGCGAGTTTCTTAACGTCGTCGGGCGCGTTCGCCATTGCCACGCTTTGCGGAATCATGCTGAGCATTTCGACATCGTTGTAGTTGTCGCCGAAGGCAATCGCCTCGTCGAGTGTAAAGCCGTAATGCTTGAGCATAACCTCAATCCCCGTCGCCTTCGAGACGCTCTTATCCATAATCTCCAAAAGGTGAGGAGCACTGCGCACGACGTTAAGCGCGGGGAATTTTTTTCCCAGTTCAACTTCCATTTCGCGGCAAGTCGGCGGCTCGCAGATTATCATGATTTTGTTCGGGAAAATATTTTCGCTCAAGATTTTGTCGAAGGCGGCAACTTCGGCAGTTGCGCCCGTGATATCCATTTCGTGCTGAACGCGCTCGTCAATCGTCTCGACAAACCAGCGTCGCCCCGTGTAGTAGTTAATCGAAATATCCTGCCAGCGACGTTTCATCTCCGCGATAATCTTGGCGGAGTCGTCGGCGGGCATTTTTTTATCGAAGATAACTTCTTCCGTCTCGGTGAGGACGAGTCCGCCGCTGTAGCTGATAACGGGCGTGTGCGCCATACCGAGCGCGTCGGTTATCGGATAAATGGCTTCGGGCATTCGCGCGGAGACGAAGACGAATTTCAAGCCTTTAGCGACGACGGCTTTAATCGCCTTCTCGTGGAGCGCGGGCGTCTTCTTGTCCGTCGTGAGAAATGTGCCGTCAATGTCGGAGAGAATTATTTTAATCATGTCGCGACCTCCCTAACTAAAAACTATCGACGCAAAAATTTTTTCACTGCGCGAGTTGTTGACTTGCCAAAAAAGTTTCGCGTCGGGCTGAATCATTTTCCTGATAAAATTTTTCGCCTGCTTATCGTCGCCGCCCGTGTGCTTGACGAAAATTTTCTTCGCGCGCTTAATATCGTCCGGCTCAAGCGCGGGGAACTTGACCGCACTTTTAATCGCCTCGAAAACATTCGCGCCGTAGCCGTAGCTGAACTTCGCCGCGCCCAACTTCAAATCCGCGTCATTCATGTCCAAAATAATTTTCACGCCCGCGCAGAAAATCTCGTTGGCAACCTCGAACAGCTCGCCGATTGAAATTTCTTTCTTGTACAAGCGGAAGAGAAAAAATTTCTCAGCAGACAGAATAAAACTCGTGTCGACCTCGCGTAGGCAGTTCAAGCAGTACTCGCAATTCTTTTTGCGCTCGGCACTTTCAAGCACAAAGGGTTTGTTGGCAAAAACAACCGTCGCGGCGTTGTTGTTCTTCGCGAAGGAAATAACGCGCGGCATGGCACCAACTGCCGCCGAACCGCCAATACCCGCCACGATAATTACAAGCTTGGCGTCGCGCAGAGCCGCAGAGATATTTTTGTAAATCGTTGGGGCGTCGCGGTTGAGAAAAATATTAACGGGCGCGGCACTCGTGAGCAAAATATTTTCGTCCTTGCCGACCGCCACAAAGTCAACGTTCGGATTTTTGCCGACGCCCGCCGCAATCATTCTGCCGACGGCTCTAGCCCCGCCCTCGCCAATGCCGACGATTTTTATCTTAGTCTTGTCCATGATTTACGCGCGAATTTCTTCAACGCCCATGTAAGGCACGAGAGCTTTTGGAATTTTGACGGAGCCGTCCGCCTGCTGACAATTCTCCAAAATCGCGGCGACCGTCCGCCCGACCGCAATTCCCGAACCGTTGAGCGTGTGAACAAATTCGGGCTTGCTCTTGTTATCGCGACGGAACTTGATATTGGCGCGGCGAGCTTGATAATCGGTGCAGTTGGAGCAGGAAGAAATTTCGCGGTACTTATTCTGCGCGGGCATCCAAACTTCAATGTCGTAAGTTTTGGCGGAGGTGAAACTCATGTCGCCCGTGCACAGCAACACGACGCGATAGGGAATTTCCAAGACGCGCAGGACATCTTCGGCGGCGTCAACCATACTTTCCAACTCGTTCCAAGAGTCTTCTGGCTTAGTGAATTTAATCAGCTCGACCTTGTTGAATTGGTGCTGGCGAATCAAGCCGCGCGTGTCACGACCAGCCGCGCCCGCCTCCGCTCTGAAACAAGCCGTATAGCAGGAATAGTATTCGGGCAAAGTGTCGGCTGATAAAATTTCGTCGCGATGAAAATTCGTCATGGGGACTTCGGCAGTCGGCACGAGATAATAATCCAAACCCTCAAGCTTGAACATGTCGGCGGCGAACTTCGGGAGCTGACCGGTACCAATCATACTGTCGCGGTTGACGATGTAGGGCGCGAGCATTTCGGTATAGCCGTGCTTGTTGGCGTGCAAGTCCATCATGAAATTTATGCAAGCCCGCTCAAGCCGTGCGCCGAGTCCGCGATAGAAAGTAAAGCGTGCGCCCGTGACTTTACCTGCGCGGTCAAAGTCAAAGATATTCAACGCGGTACCAATGTCCCAATGCGCTTTTGGCTCGAAGTCGAAAGTGCGCGGCTCGCCCCATTTGCGAATTTCGGGATTAAAAGTTTCGTCGGGACCAATCGGCACGTCGGCGGCGGGAATGTTCGGAATGTGCAAAAGCAAATCGCGCAGATTATTTTCCACGTCGCGGAGTTCGGCGTCGAGTTCGGAAATTTTCGCGCCCATCTGACGAACTTCGGCGGCGATTGATGAAGTATCTTCGCCGGCTTTTTTCATTGCGCCGATTTTTTTTGAAGTCGCATTGCGCTGACCTTTAAGCTGTTCAGTCTCGCCCAAAATCGCGCGGCGTCTCTGCTCAAGCTCGCTGAAGTTGTCCAAGCTCAAATTGTTATTCCGATTTTTTAACATGACGCGAATCAAATCCAAATTGTCGCGTACAAATTTCATATCAAGCAAAAAAATTACCTCCTCAAAAACTTTTTGGAGGTATTTTAACAAAGGGAAGAAACTTTTTCAACGCGGCTTGACCGTCAATATCAAGGTAAAGTGGAAAATTTTATGTCGTCTTTAATTCGAGTCGTGCTAATCTCCGGCGTGCGCGGAAGATAAACCACTTTGCAGCCCTTGCCGACGGTTTTAAGAAAATCGAACTTGCCCGTCCAATCGTCGCCGATAACGAAAACATCCACGTCGTACTTGATAACGTCGGTTTTCTTTTGCTCCCAATTCTCTTCGGGAATAATCAGGTCGACGTAACGGATTGACTCCAAAATCATCTTGCGCTCGTCGTAGGAAAAATAACTGCGCTTGTTCTTCATGTTCAAGTTGAATTCGTCAGTCGA
Organism: uncultured Selenomonadales bacterium; assembly: GCA_947302675.1. Next base: position 3,500 of record CAMYWI010000056.1, read on the forward strand.
AAGTGCCACGATAAGATAGTCGCCGAGAGCTTTGGCGCGACGCAACAGATTTATGTGCCCGTAATGCAAAAGGTCGAACGTGCCGTACGTTATAACTCTAATCAAGTGAATTCCCCCTTCAATTCGTCAGCGATATTCTTGTAAATGAACTCGCTCGCCAACATGCCATTATCCTTCGGATAGTTGAGATATTTATCGAAAACTTTCTTGCGCTCGGCGGCTTTGTAGTCGTCGCCGTCAATGAAAACCCTCTGCATAAGCGCGGCAATATTTTTCAAATCACTGCCGTCAACCGTGTAAGACACGTTTAAAATTTCGTTACCGAGTTCATTAAGCTTTTGCTCCGTGCGCGTCAAGAAAATCATCGGCTTATCCATGAACTGATATTCGGCGATAAATGAGGCGCAGTCTTGAATCATGCCGTCAGACGTTTCAAAAATATCTTGGTAGTAAGCTCCAGTGAAAACCTGCGCATTGGGCAACTCGTCCCACTTGCGCAAATAATCTTTGAAAGCGTTGAGGGAAGGAAAAACTTTTTTCTTTACAGCTTGATAGAGCAGCCATGGATGCGGCTTGACAACCCACGAAATTTCAGGGTGCACTTTGGCAAACTCGTACATGAACTTGTAGTTCCACTGGAAAGTTGCAAATTTAACATTTTTACTTCCCGTTATGGAATGATGCGGTGCCCAGATAATTTTCTTGGCGTCGGGCTGCGCCATTTTCCAATCGAAATGAAACTCCGCGTCCTTTTTAAAGAAAAAATCCGTGCGGCATACCGGTAACACTTTTCTTTTTGCACATTTTAAGCTCGATAGCGGAAGAGAAAAACGCTTTCCAAACCATAGAGAAAATTGCTTTGCCGTAAAATCCGCGATTGTGAACTGCCATTTCAAAAGTATACGGAATATAGGTTATCAGAGTCTTCGCCGTAATATTTTCGGGCAAGAAGGCTTGAACAATTCGGTCAAGGTAAGGCGTCAAGAAAATGAACACGTCTTGTTCGGGAACGGGCGCGTCCAACTTTTCAAGCGCGACGACGTTCAAGCCATGCGATTTTAATTGCTCAACGCCAAGCCAAAAATCTTTCTCGACGATTTCATTTTGGTCTTTATGAAAACCCTTCGACAGGAAAACCGTCGTCTCGAAACGCTCGTTGCTGGCAAAGAAATTGTACAGGTCGTCGCCACACCAGTTAGCCGCCTCAATCGCCACGAATCCGACCTTAATTTTTTCTTTGGCGCGAATTTTTTCCAACGACTTTTTGAACACGTCATCCATCAGCGCGTTGTACTCGTCTTTTGGCGTGGTCAACGACATGATGTAAAAATATTCATAGTTCATGTCGCAAAAACTTTCAATGGGCAGGAGCTTTTTCTTGTAAAGTGTCAAGCCAATCTGCGCGTTGGCAATAATTCTGCCGGTTGAATTCAAATGCGCCATGTCGCAAAAGCACTCGTAGCTAAGACCGATATCGGACATGTCAACGCAAATGAAGTCGTAATTTTCTTCGAGCTGAGTGAGTGTCGCGCGGAAGTTTTTTAAAAGTTTCTTGTCGAAACTTTTTCGCGTAGCCACCGCTAATGGGAAGACAACGCCAATAGGCTTCGCGCCGTTAAGCAAGCAAAGCTCGACATAGTCCTTGAGAATTTGGAGATTTTCTTCAGGGAAGTCGCCCGCCAAAGTTTTTGAAACTTTCCAATCAGATATCGACTTCGCGGAGAATTCGTGATTGAATTGCGCCTTTATGCTTTTGAAATTTAAATCCGGCTTCGCGGCGGCTTTTGCTTGAACATTCTCGTCGTTTAGCAGAGTTTTTCTAAGCTCGGCGGGAATATTTTCTTCTGCAAAAGTTTTGCCGCTGTCTTTGAGTAAAGATTCCGGCTCAAGCCCGATAAACACAAATTTAATCGTGCCTGGCTCGACGTGCTCGAAAACATACTTTGCAGTCTGATAACTTTGCCGCAAACTTTGATTCGCTTTAGCGAGATTGACGCCGCCGCGAGAATTTTCTTTATCAACATACACGCACGGAATATATTTCAAATCCAAGCCGTTTTGCATGTACTCGTTGCCAGTCGCGAAAAAGTCCGCGCCGTGCTCTTCGACGTGGCGCAAATTCGCTTGCCACGCCTTAGAAATTCGCGAAGGAGCCTCCAAGCGAATAATATTTTCCTCAAGTACGCCGAACGTCATTAAAAAATTTTTCATCTTGTCGGCGGCAAGGTCTTCGCTCGCGGAGCCGCTAACCAACCATAAATATTCTTTGTACGTTTTAACGGTCTTGTGAATCGAGGAAAAGTTTACCATTGGGATTCGGTTTTCGCCGACGGGGAAAAATTTCTCGCCCGTGTCCGCAATTATGGTAGCCAAATTTACGTTGTCGAGATTCAGCTTTTTTAAGGTCTCCTTCAAAGCCTCGCGATTCAGCATGACGAGTACCGCGTTAATTTTCTCCATAACATCACCTCTAAATTTTTCCAATCAAATCGTCGGTTTCATCAACTCGTCGGCAATATTCTTGTAAATGAACTCGCTCGCCAACATGCCGTTAAGCTTGGGATAGTTGAGATACTTGTCGAAAACTTCTCTGCGCTCGGCGGCCTTGTAGTCGTCGCCGTCAATGAAAACCCTCTGCATAAGCGCGGCGATGCCTTCTAAATCTTTGCCGTCAATCGTGTAAGACGCCCGCAAAATTTCTTCGCCCAAATCATTGTGCATTTGCGTTTCGCGGCGCAGATAGATCATTGGCTTATCGACGTATTGATACTCGGCGGTAAAGGAGCCGCAGTCGTGAATCATGCCGTCGCTCGTCGCGAAAACATCTTGATAATATGCTCCCGTGTAAACTCGCGCATTGGGCAAATCGTTCCACGCCTGCATATAATCTTCAAAAGCATCAACGGAAGGAAAGACGCCCTCGCTGACCGCAGAGAAAAGCAACCACGGGTGCGGCTTGACCACCCACGAAATTTCCTGGTGAGCCTTCGCGAACTCGTACATGAACTTGTAATTGTATTGGAAAGTCGCGTATGAAATATCAACATGCCACTTTATGGAATGATGCGGTGCCCAAATAATTTTTTTCGCGTCGGGGCGTGTCATCTTCCAATCGAATTGAAAATTTACGTCATGTTCAAAGAAAATATCCATTTTCGGATAGCCGGCGAAAACTCCTCTAGGCATACCGCTAACAGCAAGTTTCTTGTACATGTCATGACCAATGACGGAGGTAAAAAACACCTTCCAAGCTATGATAAAGATCTGGAGGCTGTAAAAAGCTTTTTGATGTAAGGAAGTGTCGAAAGCGTAGGGAATGTGAGTTATGAGAGTTTTCGCCGTCAACTTGTCAACCCGAAATGCATACGGCAGGAAGTTAAGATAGGGCGTCAAGAAAATTAACACGTCTTGTTCGGGGACAACCGCGTTTATGTTGTGCAAGGGAACTACGTTTTCAGCAATTTTTTGGAGCTGTTCAATGCCGCGCGAAAAATCATCTATGACAAGCTCGTTTATCTCTTTATGAAAATCCAGAGAGAAGAAAACCGTCACTTCAAAGCGCGGGTCGTTGGCGAACATTTTATAAAAATCGTCGCCGCACCAATGAGCCGCCTCAATCATAACAAAGCCGACTTTGATTTTGTCCTTGCGCCGAATCCTTTTCACGGAGACGGTGAGCACGTTCTTGATAAAGGCGTTGTAGTCTTTTTTGGGAGTGATTCGCGCTAAGTCGTTGAAAAAATTGTAAGTCAGGTCGCAGAAATTCTGCGCGGGAATCAACTCTTTTTGGCAGAGGTGGAAGGCGAGCAGGGAGTTCGCAATGCGCGTGCCCGTCACATTTAAATGCGTCATGTCGCAAAAACAATGGTAGTTGAAACGTTCAAACATGTCGACGCACGTAAAATCGTATTCAACTTCGAGATTATGAATCGTCTCGCGGAAATTTTTTAAAAGTTCCTGGTCGAAATGCTTTCGCGCCGCCGCCGTGTACGGAAAGACCACGCCAATAGGTTTCGCG
>CAMYWI010000057.1 GCA_947302675.1 uncultured Selenomonadales bacterium
ATTTATTTCTGCAGGCGTAGCAATCGCAATGCGTTTCGAGCGGCGAAAAATCTTCCGTGAACTCGGCGTTCTTCAAAACGAGCCGCCCACGTGGATTCGTTTGCGGCGAGACCATTGCCATACCGTTTCTTGCGACGCGCGTCGGGAAAACGCAATCGAACATGTCGACGCCGCGCAGGACGCCTTCAAGCAAATGATCCGGCGTACCCACTCCCATTAAATATCGCGCCTTGTCTTCGGGCAAGTGTTTAGTCGAAACTTCAAGCATTTTGTACATAAGCTCGCGCGGCTCGCCGACACTCAAGCCGCCGATTGCACAGCCCGCAAAGTCCATGCCGCCGATAACTTTTGAACTCTCCTCGCGAAGATCTTCATACATACCGCCCTGCACAATCCCGAAGACGCCTTGCTTGGGATTAGTCGCCGCGTTCAAACTTCGCGCCGCCCAACGATGAGTCCGCTCCGTCGAAGTTTTGGCGTAGTCGTAGTCGGCGGGGTAGGGTATGCACTCATCAAACGCCATTGCAATATCGGAGCCGAGCGCGGCTTGAACTGCCATTGAAATTTCGGGCGACAAAAATTTTTCCGAGCCGTCGATATGCGAGCGGAACTTCACGCCGTCTTCAGTAATCTTGCGCATTTCGCCGAGACTGAACACTTGAAAGCCGCCGCTGTCCGTCAAAATTCCGTGCGTCCAGTTCATGAACCTGTGAAGCCCGCCCGCCTTTCTGACGAGTTCCGCGCCCGGACGCAGGAATAAATGATACGTGTTCGCCAAGATGACGCCCGCGCCCAAGTTCTGTACTTCGTGCGGCGAGAGCGTCTTGACCGTCGCTTGAGTTCCAACCGGCATGAACAGTGGCGTTAAAAAGTGCCCGTGCGGCGTGTGCAAGACGCCCGCGCGTGCGCCCGTCGCCGCGTCTTTGTGCATTAGTTCAAAAGTTACTGCCGACATTAATCTGAGCCTGCTCTCAATCTATCTCCGTTATCGAAATTTTCCGTCCTTGATTGTATAAACATGGCGTCGCCGAAAGAAAAGAATCGGTATTTTTGCTCGACCGCCTCGCGATAAGCCCGCAAGATAAAATCTCGCCCCGCGAATGCGCTCACCAACATTAACAGCGTTGACTTCGGCAAGTGGAAGTTGGTTATCAGCGCGTCGACGATTTGGAATTTGTAGCCGGGATAAATAAAAATTTTCGTCGCGCCAGAGCCGACCGCTACGGAATTTTTATCAAGTGCCGCCGCCTCCAACGTTCGGATTGAAGTCGTGCCCACTGCGATAACTCGCCCGCCGCGCAGTTTGGTTTCGCGAATCAAGTCCGCCGTCTCCTGCGGTATCGAAAAAAATTCCTCGTGCATTTCGTGCGCCTCGATATTTTCAACTTGCACGGGGCGAAACGTTCCAAGCCCGACGTGCAACGTCACAAAGCCGAGATTGACGCCGAAATTTTTAAGCTCTTGCATTTGCTCTGTCGTGAAATGAAGTCCAGCAGTCGGCGCGGCGGCGGAGCCTCTCTCGCGATTGTAAACCGTTTGATAGCGTTCCGCGTCGTCAAGTTTCTCGTGAATGTAAGGCGGCAAGGGCGTTTCGCCGAGCCGGTCAAGTATCTCCTCAAAAATCCCGTCGAACTTAAATTTCACGACGCGCCCGCCAAAACTCGTGCGCCCGATTATCTCGCAACTTAACTCGTCGCCGAAATAAATTTCTGCGCCCTCCGTGATTTTCCTGCCCGGCTTTGCCAAAGTTTCCCAAGTCATCGCATCCAACCGCCGCAACAAAAAAATTTCGACGCGTGCTCCCGTTGCTTTGCGCCCGATTAGCCGCGCCGGTATAACCCGCGTATCGTTGAAAATCAGCGTGTCGCCCGCCGTCAAAAATTTCTGCAGGTCGTAAAAATGTTCGTGCTCAATCGTACCTCGCGCAGGGTCAAGCACCATAAGCCTTGAAAAATTTCGCGGCTCAATCGGCTTTTGCGCAATGAGTTCGTCAGGCAACTCGTAATCAAAATCGCTCAGTAGCATTTATTTTTTAGGCGACCTCCCCAAATATTTTACCTCTAACTGCTCAAGCCGCCCGTCCATGCGCAGTTCCGCCAGCACGAAATTTATGTAGTTCAAAAATTCCTGGTCGCCCTTCTGCATGAGAATGCCGCAAGAATGAATCGTGCCCGCGAACGGCTTGTGCATGAGCGGCGCGGCAAGTCTCGGCTCGCGCTTAATCCAACTGAACGCCTCGACCGTCTCCGTAATCATGATGTCGGCGTTGCCGTCGGCGATTTGAATCGGAATGTCGGCGTTGGCGTCGTGCACGATAAGCGTTGCCTTCGTCAAATTCGCGCGGGCAAATTTCTCGTTCGTGCCGCCAGGATTAATCATGATTCGGACTTCGGGCTTGTTGAGGTCGGCGACAGTTTTAAACTTTTTGGCGTCGGCTTTGCGACAGAGGATCGTCTTGCCGAAAAGCCCCTCGCCGTAAGCGTCGCTCATCGCCATAGTCTTCGCCCGCGCAAAATTTCTCGAAATGCCGCAAAGCGCAATGTCGAACTTGCCCGCCTGCATATCGGCGGAAAGGGTTGGCCAAGTCGTCGGAACGTACTCAATCGCCACGCCCAAAGAGTCCGCGATAATTTTGGAAAGCTCGGCGTCAATGCCCTCGTATTCGCCCGTCGCGGGATTGAGATAGGACATTGGAATATAATCGCCCGTCGTGCCGATTCGGATTGTGCCCCGCGCCGCAATGTCTTCCAAATGCCCCGCCTCAACCTTTACAAGCGGCAACAGCAACAGCACCGCGACTATCAGCAAACAAAATTTTCTCATAACAAAACCTCCTAGTAAAGTTTTTTGAGTTTGGTATCGTGATAATAATGCGACAGAATTTTTGAGTAAGACCAGCCGTCCGCCGCGTAGGACTTCGCGCCGGTTTGCGACATGCCGACGCCATGACCGCGCCCGTAGCCCGTGAAGATAACTTCGCCGCCGTCAAGTTTCATGTCAAAGAGCGTACTCGGCAAGGAAAATTTTCGCCTCAGCTCCGTGCCTTCGAGTTTCAAAGTTCTCTTGCTACCGACAATCTGCGCGAACTTCACGCGACCGGAAGACGTTCTGTCGCTCGCCTCCTTGCCGATTTTCAATTTGCTCAGCTTAACGTCTTTGACCTCGCCGAAGTTATCGCCGAACCTCGATGAAAAATCTTTCGCGGTAAATTTCTTCGTCCACGGCTCGCCAAGCTCATTGACTTCCTTGACCGCCGCAAGATACGGCAAGGCTCGCCCCCAAACGTCGGCAACATTTTCAGTCATGCCGCCTGAATCCGCGTGAAAGCTCGTCTCGATAAGTTTGTCGCCGTAAATCAAAATCTCGCCGCGCGTCTCGTCAACCGCCTTGTCGGAAGTCTCAAAATCTTTTATCCCGACGTAAACTTGACAATGAGTTGTCGCGCACAAGTCAAAGCCCTCCGCCTTGTGCTTGCCGCGATTTTTCAAAGCGAACGACCGCGCCGCTACCGCCTGCGCCTTCAAAGCCTCCAGCGGGAACGACGGCGACATCTCCTCCGGCACAACCCCGCGCAGATATTCTTCGAGCGGCGCGAGATTTATCACCGTGAATTTTTTGCCGACCTTGTTCAGTCGCAAGCCGCCGAAATATTTTTGCTCCTCGACCGTAACTTGTAAGTCCTTGAGCAAAATTTTTTCGGGGCGAATTTCTACTGCGTCGCGTTTTAGTCTCGCGGCTGAAATGCCAATCCACCGTTCGGCGGGAATTTTTATCAGCGTCTCGTTCGTCGCCGCGTCAATCATAATGCATGGCGCGGAAACTTTCAAGGAAATTTGTTCGACGCCGCTCAAAAGTCCGATGCGCAATTCGGGCGACCAACCCGCCGCCTCCGCGCGACACGTCAGCAATAAAATCATCAGTACCAAAAATTTTTTCATGTCAATCCTTCTTTGGAATAAAAATTTTGCAACGAATCACATCATAATCTTTAACGCGCTCGCTCTCGTAAATCACGCGGAAATTTTTGTCGCGGCTCAAATTTTCGTACAGCCGATAATCGTCGCTCGTCGTGATAACGTGCGTGAAGTCATAGCGCGAAAAAAAATCCGTGTAATAAATTTTGCCGTGCCGCAAGTCTAAGTACTCCTCCAGAATATTTTTTTGCCCATTGTTTTCGGGAAGGAACACCTCCGAGCGCGAGTCAATGTAATATTTAATGCCGAACATGCCCGCAAGCCCGCCGTAGCCTTGATTGACGTACAGCGAAATATTTTCGGGGCGTTCAGTTTTAAGCAGGAACTTTATCGCGGCGGTGTAGGTCTCGTCGGATTCTTTTTTATCGGGCGGGAGCGTCGTCCAAAAAATCCCGCCGAGAAACAACGCCGTCACGAACAGCGATAAATTTTTCTTCGGCAAAATTCGCGGATGAATCACTCTGCCGCCGTAGCGCGTCAGCAAATTGAACAGCAGGAATAAAATTTCGCTCACGAACAAAATTTCCAGCGGGAAGATAATTTTCCCGAACCCGAACTTTAAAATCTTGACGATTAAAGCCGTGTTAATCATGAGCAGGAAGAAAAATAACAGCGTCAAGACGCCGCGACTTTGATATTGCCCGTCGCCCTTGCCAATAAATATTTCCGACTTGAACTCTTTCCAGACGTGCGCAATAGGGAGCGTTGCGAGGAGGTAAAATAAAATCAAGTTGCGCCCGTGCATTATCGCCATAAAAATTATTCCGCCGCTCAAAAAAATATATCGCAACGGAACTTTGTACCGCGCCAGCACAAAGATTATCAACGCCTCGCTGAAGTAAAAAATTTTCCCGCGCAGGTTGTGCGCTGAAGGCGTCATCATTTCGGGGACGCCTTGATTGATCATATCGATTCCATACGAGCGCAGGACGTAAGTCATCGCGTCAAGCCCGTAAGGATTTATCAGTCCACAGAAAAATATCGCCGCCATTGCCGCCAGCAAAAGTTTCACGTGCCGCCAGTCCTTCACGAACAGGAACGGCAAGCAAATTACCAGCGACATCAGCCAAATCGCCGCGTGAAAATTTATCAGCAACACCGACAGCACCGGCAACGGCAATAAAAATTTGTAATGACGCGTGCGCGTGAACTTTTCCAGGAAAAAGACTTCGAGCAAAAGAATTGCCGCCGAGATTATGTGCGGGCGCGGGACGATTCCAGGCGCGATGAATAAGCCGACAGCGAAACTCAGCACGAACGATATAAATCTGTTGCCGCCGCTGATAAACAGGCACAGCCGCCAATGAATTACAACTAAAATGATTCCAATGATACAATCCGCGCCGCGAAGTCCGTCCGCGCCGAAATTTTTATACGCCTCCCAAAAGAAAACGCCGCTCAGCCACTGCTGCGCCACGAGCTGTAAATTTTCGTGAATCGTGAACGGGTCGACGTGCGGGAAACCGTTCTCGACGACGTACCGCCCTAAGTTCATGACAAAATACGTGTCGGCGTTCTCGGTCAAGCGGAAAGACATCGTGTAAAAAATGATGACCGCCGAGAGAAACGCGACGCTCAAGACGTAGTGCGTTATGCGCAACGACATAATTTTTCCCGTCATTTTTTTTCCTCGTGATACGTTTGCTCGGCGTTGATTTTCCAAACGTCCGCCTTTGAAAATTTGCCGCCAATCGCGCAGACCGCCGCAATCGCCGTCAACATGCTGTGATCCATGTTGTTGTAGCGGTGTTGACCGTTGCGCCCGATGCAGTAAAGATTTTTTATGTCGTCGAGCGCGGCGCGAAGTTCCGAAATATTTTCGTAGGTGTCGAAGTACGCGGGGTAAGCCTTCGGGACTTTGACGCGCACTCCGTGGCGAACGTCCGCCGCGTCGATTATGTCGATTGACGCCAACTCCTGCGCGGCGAACTTGATAAAATCGTCGTCGCTCATTTGCCACATATCGTCGCCCTCGTTGCAAAAATATTCCAAGCCGAGCCAGACGGAATTTTGCGGATCGGCGACAAGATACGGTGACCAGTTGTTGAAAATTTGCAGGCGACCGAGCTTAACGGACGGCTCCTGAATGTAAATCCAGCAGTCGGGCACGATGTCGCCGAGCGTCTTAATTTTCGTGTGATTTTGCGGCAACAGCTTGTCGACGAGCAAACCGACCGTTATGAAGTCGCGGTACGGCAAGCCCTTCGCAATTTCGCGCGCCCGCGCAGGTAAAGCATTGTCGTCGAGCGCGTCGGCAAGTTCAGTCAGCGGCATACTCGACAGGAAATAATCGGCGGGGAATGTCAACGTCCCTGCGGCAGTCTCGACGGTTGCGGCGCGGATAATTTTGTTTGCGTCGACGCGGAAGCTTTTGACGTGCGCCGAAGTCAGCACCTCACCGCCGAGCCGTTTAATTTCGGCGGCGAATTTTTCCCACAGCTGACCGGGACCGAACTTCGGATAAAAAAATCGCTCAATCAGCGACGTTTCGCCCGCTCCGTCCTTGAAGCCGAAAGTTTTTTTCACGAAGTCAATCAGCGTCTTGCCGAGCGAAAGACCTTTGATGCGTTGACTGCCCCAATCCGCGCCGATTTCCTGCGGCGAACGTCCCCAGACTTTGGTCGTGTAGTCGCGGAAAAAAGTTTCGTAAAGCCGTTGCCCGAATCGATTAATCATGAAGTCTTCAAGCGTGCGTTCGTCGCGCTGATGAAATTTCGCGCCGATAAAGCTCATGCCGATTGAAAACATTTCCGTCAGTCCGAGGTTGCCGATTGTCTCAAGGCTCAACGATATCGGGTACGAAAAAAATTTCCGCCGATAAAAAATTCTCGACACGCGCCGCCGATTAAGGAACACGTCGTCGACTTCTTCGGGATTCGCGCCGCCGTCAGTCAGCACGGATTCGCGCCCCAAAATTTTGTCGTCGAACGCGGGCGCACCCTGTTCAGGCAACAGCTCACGCCACAGCGATAAAATTTCGTCGTCCTTGGAAAAAAATCTGTGCCCGCCGATGTCCATGCGGTTGCCGTCGAAATTCATTGTGCGCGAAATTCCGCCGACGAACGGCTCGCGCTCCAAAACAATCGGGCGGATGTCGGTGTGTTTCAAAAAATAATACGCGGCAGTCAGCCCCGCAGGTCCGCCGCCGATTATGATTGCGTGTCGCTTATGCAAGAGTATTCTCCTTGGTCGGAAGGTGTATCAAAATATTTTGCGCGTTGATTTGCGCGACGCCGAATTTGACCGTGTCGCCGACAGTGCACCCGAAATTTTGTCGCGGCTCGTTGAGAAGTTCGCCCGTCAAAATATTTTCGTCGACGGACGCGCAACGCACCCATAAAAGTTCGGGCTTATGTTCCGCGCCGAAAAAGTACACGACGACATCATCGGGATAATGCGGGTGGCGGAAGGCGTCGAGTGTCTTGATAAGCCGCGTCTGTTCGCGGGCAGTATCGGCGGCTGTACGGTCGTTAATCATCTGAATTCTGTCGCGGAAGGCAAGCGAATATTCGTCCGTCAAAATCTTCAGCT
>CAMYWI010000058.1 GCA_947302675.1 uncultured Selenomonadales bacterium
TTGATCACTTCCGCGCGTTTGAGTCTTACTGGTCGATACCCGGCGACGCGGAAACTGCCATTCACGGCGAGTGGCTTAAAGGTCCCGGCTTGAACTTCTTCAAGGAGATTCGCAAGGAAATTGGTGACGCGCAGATTGTCGCCGAGGACTTGGGCATCATCACCGACGCCGTCGACGAGTTACGCGAGGATTGCGGCTTCCCCGGCATGAAGGTTTTGCATTTCGAGTTGCACTTCAACGAGCACGGGCGAATCGGTTTCGTGCCGCCCGAAAATTCCATAACCTACACGGGCACGCACGACAACAACACGACGGTTGGCTGGTTTATGGAGGACGTGGACAACGACAGCAAGGCGACGATTGCCGCGCTGATTGGTGCCGACGTGCGCCGCCCCGACGACGTTTGCAAAAAGCTGATTGAGTTTGCCTATGCGTCGAACTCGCGCTTTGCGATTGTGCCCATGCAAGATATTCTGAAACTCGACAGCCGCAACCGCATGAACACGCCAGGCACGGTCGGCGCGAATTGGGCTTGGCGTCTCAAACCCGATTACATTTCGGAGGCGGCGGCTCCTCAGCTCAAAGCTCTTTGCGAAAAATATCTGCGCTAAAAAATTATGGTTTCTAAAACTTTTGTCGTCGAGAAAATTTGTCCGGTGTGCGAGAAGTCGACGCGAGTGGTCAAGACGCGCTCAAGGCAACTGGTTTTGCGCCACGACGAGGATGGCTACGTTCAGTTTGACAACTTCAACCCCTGCTACTATACAGTTTGGGTTTGCGAGCATTGCGGCTACGCGGCGGACGAAAAAACTTTCACGTCGAAACTTCCCGACCGCTACTTGAAAATTCTGCGCAACCTTTTGCTGTCGGGCAAGATAAAAGTCCCGTTCACGGAAGAGCGCACGTTAAGCAATGCGTCGACGGCGTTCCGCTTGGCTTTGAAATACCTTGAGATATTAAAGGGCAAGGCGTCAAAGAAAGCGAAGTACGCACACCAGTTGGCATGGATTTATCGGGAGGCGGGCGACAAAACGCAAGAGACCGAGTTCATGATAAAGGCGGCGGAGTTTTACGAGGAGGCGTTGGCGACGGAGCATTTCCCAATCGACGCGCTGACGGATAACACGGTAGTTTACATAATCGCGGCGATTTACTATCGGCTGGGCGAGTCGAAGAAGGCGACGCCGTATCTTTCAAAGCTGATAAGCGATCAAAATTTGCGGACGACCGACCCGCGAATTTACGACAGGGCGCGAGATTTGTGGGGCGAGATTCGAGCCGCGAGGAGAAAAAAATAATTTGGAGCGTGATATTATCAAAAGAAATTTTTTAATGCGAGTGGCGGCGAGCCTCCTCGTGTTGCTGATAATCTGCGCGGGTTCGCAGGACTGCGCGGCTAAGAAAAAAAAGTTGCAGGAAAAAGTTTTGTACATACCGCACGACAGCCGCCCGATTGTCAACAAGCAGACGATTGAAATTTTGGAAAAGGCGGGCTGGATAGTCGTTTCGCCGCCGCTTGAACTTTTGGGCGACAGAGAAAATCTCGGCGACCCGGATTTGCTGTGGGATTGGCTCAACAAGAACGCGACCAAAGATGTAACTGCGGCAGTTATTTCGTCGGACTCGTTGCTTTATGGAAGTTTGGTCGGCTCGCGCAAGCATGAGTATGACGGCGACGAGATTTTGGCGCGGGCAGATTTGTTCGCGGAGTTTCGCAAGAAACATAAAAAAATCCCGTTGTACGTGTTCGGGTCGGTGATGCGCACGCCGCGCACGGGCTTGGCGTCGGGCTACGAAGAGCCGGATTATTATCGCTACTACGGCACGAACATTTTCCGCTTGACGGAATTAATGGACAAGCAGGAGTTGGAAGGATTGACGCCGCGCGAGATTAAGGAATTCAATTTTTTGCAGCGGCTCATTCCGCAGAAGGCACTGGAAGATTGGATGGGGCGGCGCGAGAAAAATTTCGACGCCAACAAAAAGTTAATCGACTACGCGCGAGACAAGACGTTTGATTATCTGCTACTCGGTCGCGACGACAACGCGCCTTTTTCGCAGACTCACAACGAAGGGCGCAAGCTTGTCGAATACGGGCGCGGGCTTGATAAAAATACTTACCTCACGACGGCGGGCATTGATGAAATCGGCTTGGTGCTGTTGACGCGGGCGGTCAATAAGCAGGCGAACACTTCCCCGAAAATTTTCGTCAAGTACAACTGGGGGCGCGGCGGGCAGACAATTCCCGCTTACTCCGACGAGTCGCTGAACGATTCGATTAACTCGGCTATTCAAGCGACGGGCGCGACTTTGACTTTGGAAGAAACCCGCGCAGATTTGATTCTGGCGGTCAACACGAATCCCGACGGCGAGACTTTCGAGGCGGACAACGCGATTAATGACGGCTCGGCTCGCGAGGGCACGAAATATTTTGCTGACACGGTTCAAGAGTCCGTTGACGACGGAAAGAAAGTTATCGTCGCCGACGTGGCTTTTGCGAACGGCTCGGATAACGCGCTCATGAATCAGCTCAGAAGACGCGGCTTGCTTTTCAAAATTCAAGCTTATGCGGGTTGGAACACGCCGACGAACTCAAGCGGCTTTGCGCTCGGCGCGGGGATTTTATCTTCGCGCATGAAAGATAACGCCGTTGACGAATTGCTTTTGCGCCGCTACCTCGACGATTGGGCGTATCAAGCGAACGTTCGGAGCGTCAGCGCGAATCGGCTTGATTGGCTTGAAGGCGACGGTCGCTACGAATTTTTGAATGACAAGCGCGACTCCGCCGCCGAAAACTGCGCAATGTTGCTTGAAAGATTTGCGCAAAAAAATCTGCCGAAGTTCACGGGCAACGACGATATTCGCGTAAGTTTCCCTTGGAATAGAATGTTCGAGGCGGACATTTCCATTGGCAAGTAAAAAAAATTCCCCCCTCCAAATCGGAAGGGGATTTTTTTTGCCGCGCAGAGTTTATTTGACTAAAGAATTTTCCGCGACGTGATAAGTTTCGCCGTTAATGTTGAAGTTGGTCGACGAGCTGACATTTTCGAGAATGACTTTGCCGCCGCCTTGAATTGCGAGCGTAAGCTTGTCGTCTTTGAAGGTTGCGTTCTTAAAGTTGCCCTCTTCGCCGCGCTTGTTAAGGATTTGCAAAAGCTCGCCGCTCGCGTAGTCGAAAATGGTATCCGTGCCGTTGCCCGCCTGGAAGATAAAAACGTCGTCGCCTTCGCCGCCAAAGAGTGAATCTTTGCCCTTTCCGCCCCAAAGCGTATCGTTGCCCGCGCCGCCCGTCAAGCAGTCTTTGCCTTTGCCGCCGACCAGATAATTAGCCGAGTCGTCGCCAGCGAGCGTGAGCTTTTTCTTAGCAAGCGTGGCGTCAACGTTCGAGACTTCGTAGTCGCTGAGGTCAACCGTGCCCTTGAACGCGCCGAGAACTTTAACGCTGTCGCTGTCAATGAAGACGCCACCGCTGAAAATCGTCTCGTTGCCGTCCGAAGTAAGCGTTACCGTCGTCGCGTCGTTAACGGTCAATGCGCCGCCCTTGACTTTGAAAATTGCGTTGCCTTTCTTAATCTTGGTATCTTTAATCGTCACGTCGGAGCCGAGAGAAATGTTATCGTCCGCGCCGTAATTTTCAATGACATCTTTACCGTCGCCTTTATCATAAAGGAAAATATCCGCGCCGTCTCCGCCAACCAAAGAGTCCTTGCCCTTGCCGCCCGCGAGAGTGGAGCCGCTCGCGCCCGCGTAAATTTTATTCGCCTTGTTGTTGCCGAGAATTTCAATCGCGCCAGTTGCCGAGCCGTCTATCGTCGTGAGCTGTGAATAACTCTTCGCGCTAAAACTTTCTGCGCCACTCGTGAGCGTGATTGATTTCTTAACTTTGTCGAGAATGCCGTCCGCCGTGTAGAAGTTGACGGTCGAATTCATGTTGATAGCTTTGCCCACTCCGTTTTGAATCGTCAGAGAATTATCGTCGCCGAAGTCGAAAATCAAATCGTCGTCGTCAATCGAGTAGCTTTCGTAAGCAAAGGTGCCGGTGTCGATTTTATCTTTCTTCTGGTAGTCAGTTATAAAAACTTTGCCGCCGTTATAAATAAAGTCGTCCTTGCCTTTGCTACCATTTAGAACATCTTCGTCGTCGGTATCATCGCCCGCGTCATCAACTGAATCATCGCCCGCGTCATCAACTGAATCGTCCGCCGCGTCGTCAGTGTCATCGCCTACAACAGTTTGCGGTAAATCGCCAAGTACAATGTTTATATCCTCCAAGTCACCTGCGCCGGCTAAAGTTATGTTACTATCGCCAACCGTCACGATTACATTTGAACTTCTTTTTGTCTTAGAATAAGTATCCGTGCCGTTGCCGATTTGGAGTGTCGAACTGTCATTAAAGCCATAGATAACGTCGTTGCCGTCGCCAGGCGAATATTGGAAAGTACTATTGTCGGCACCGTTTGTAATGGTATCGTCGCCTTTTCCGCCGCTAACAGTGGAGTTTTCTCCGTTAAAATTAATAATATCCGGACCGTCGCCGCCGTCAATAAAATTGTTGACAGCATTAGGACAGGTATAAATGTTATCGGGACCGTCACCGCCGTCGATTGTTGAATTGGTGCTGTTGCTGTTAATGGAGTCGCCACCGTCACCTGTGTTGATATAATGACCATTGTTGTCGTTGCTGGTAGCCTCTATTGTGTCACTTCCGGAGCCAGTGAAAACTCTGTGCGGTCTGCTAGGATCAAAAGGAACATAATCGTCGCCGTTTGTGCCGATAAGTCCATCTCCTTTGTCATTGAGCCAGCCAGGAATATTGCCGCCAATTTGTCCGGCAAAGTTGTCGCGCATCTTCGCTTGGAATTCATCTGCCTCTGCGTCGAGTGGTTTTGCAACGTATTCATCATACGCCCATTTCAAAAGGTAACCAGCCCCTACAAATGCGCTCGCGGTAAGTATCACGGGCATGGCTCCTGCTCCAGCCGCTCCCATTATGCCTAAAGTCACCCAACTGCCGATATTGCAAGCAAAATCTATGTGGCTTTTAGCTGTATTGTCGAACACCGTTGGGTTTTGCTCCCTAATCATTGCAAGCTTTTGGATAGAGTTATCGCCTGGGCTACCCTGCGCTACCCAATTTGAAGTATTTTCACTGTAAAGCAAGGCGTCATTTAAAATGCATTCGCCAAAAGACAAGCCAACGGACAAAGCCCCTGCCGCTTTAGACAAACCCTTTAACGCGGCAGTGCCCGTCTTCCCGACTTGAGGAGAAAGTTCCGCAAGTTCGACAAGCACACCCGAACTATAATCTGTGAAACTAACCAGATTGTTAAGGTTGGCTAAGTCGTTAGAGAGTTCGGTGTTGTTATTTAAAACGGTGTAACTTACAGGCGAATTGTCGGTAACATTGGCACTTGAATTGCTCTGAGCCAAACTGTTCACGTAATCGTTGCCGATATTATAAGCAGTCTTCAAAGCGTCAGCTATATCTTTGGCAAGGTCGGCATCAATCTCTTTGATATCCGAGAGTGCCGCGCTGTTTTCGCCGTCGGTCAAGATACTCTTTATATCTTCGT
Source organism: uncultured Selenomonadales bacterium (assembly GCA_947302675.1). Next base: position 5,574 of record CAMYWI010000058.1, read on the forward strand.
CTTCTTCAAAAGTCTTGAGTGCCGATTTTACATGGGCGTTTGAAAACTCGCGGAAAATCTCTTTGCATTTTTCTTTATAATCATCGTCGTAAATCGTAGAAATTTTGTTTGTGTCCTTAACGGTGATTGTTCCCAGCTCATTATCGCCGCTCGCAACCTTCAATACGATATCGTTGCCACTCATCAAAGATTCGACAACTTTGCCGCTCGTCAAGACGATTATATCTTCTTTCGAATTGTAATTATTGATTAAATCGTCGGCACCGTCGCTGTGAACAAAAAGATTTACACCGACGCCGCTACCTGTCAGCGTATTTTTGCCCGTGCCGCCCGCGATTGTCGCATTTTCGCCGCTGTTGGAAATAAAATCGTTGCCTTCGTCGCCGAGAAGTATAGAATTGTTGCCTTCATTGACAATGGTATCATTGCCATCGAGCGCATTTATAATCATGTCGTCGAAATAGTTGTTGATAGAATCATCGCCAGCAGTGCCGGTAATTTCACCGCTATTTAATGGGATATCGTTTCCGTCGGCGTCAACGATATTTAGTGATTCGTTTTCAAAGGCCCCTTCAAGCGTAATTGTCGCGCTGTCTATCGCTATGAAGAGGTCAGTACCGTTGGAATTCACATGGCCGACCGTGCCCGAAGTAATTTGGAGCGTTGAGCTGTCATTGAAACCTTGAATGAGGTCATTGCCGTCGCCTGCCGCATATGTGAAGAGGACGTTCTCGCCGTTGTTTTGAATAGTATCGTCATCCGCGCCGCCGTTAATCAGCACGTCTGAACCTTCGTTAAGAATTGAATCGTTACCGTCGCCGCCGTTAATCGTAGAATAGGAGCCGTTGTTTGAAATACTATCGTCGCCCGCGCCGCCATAAATCAGCACGTCTGAGCCTTCGTTAAGAATTGAATCGTTACCGTCGCCACCGTTGAGCGTTGAATTGTTGGGAGCAAACTCGTAATCTTCTTCCTCAACAGCAATTTCACTTGTTCGATTTTCAATCGTGTCGGAACCTGCACCGCCATTAATTGAGACTTCAACAGCGTCATTGTAAATTAAATCATTACCTTCGCCGCCGTCGATTGTTGAATTGTTGGGAGAATTTATTTCATTGTCTTCCCAATAGTATTCTCCAGTATCTTCGTCTTGGTAATAAATGGGCGTGACTTCGCTCTGATTTTTAATTGTGTCGTTGTCGTTTGTCCCGTTTAAAATGGCATTTGATTTATTGTTTTCAATGCTTTTCGCCATAAAATTTCCTCCTTAAAATTTTTTGTCATTGTATCTGATTAAAAGTTTCAAATCAAGCATTTACAAAAATTTTTATATAAAAATCGCCGAATTCTTCGAGGAAAGGTATTAACTCTGTGGTAAATACTTGCACTTGAGTGCCTGCGCCGTGAACTAATCATTTGCTTGCAAAATTCAGCTTTTATGTTATACAATTAGCAAGATAACTTAAGGAGGAATAGTTTATGAGTACAATAGCATTGATTCTTGCGTCTGGGAAGGGACAGCGCACACGCCAGGACATTCCCAAGCAGTTCATTAACGTCTATGACAAGCCGATTTTGATTTACACGCTCGAAAATTTCCAGAAACACCCCGAAATCGACAGTATCTTTGTCGTGTGCCTTGACGGCTGGCAAGATATTCTTCGCGCCTACGCTCGCCAATACAACATTACGAAGTTGAAGGCAATCGTTAACGGCGGCGCAACGGTTCAAGAGTCCTCGCGCAACGGCGTCTTCGCGATAAAGGAGCAATGCCAAGACGACGACATTGTTATTATTCATGACGGAATTCGCCCGATGGTCGATGAGGAAGTTCTTTCCGCAGACTTCCTTAATCCGGTCGCAGACCATCAC
>CAMYWI010000059.1 GCA_947302675.1 uncultured Selenomonadales bacterium
GGTGAAATTTACGCGGGCGGCTACATGTTTATGCGCTACTTCGCCAAGCAAGCAGGCACTGATACGACTTTTGATTACGACACCTATCATAAAACCGTTTCAACAGACTCGCTGAACTTCGCGACGAATTATCATGACACGGTGACAATGCGCGGCTCCTCCAACGCCGACACCATTACAAACAGCGGCTATAACGTCACGATCTCGGCGGGCAATGGCAACGACGTTATCAAAACTTATTCCGACACGGTCAGCATCGGCGGCGGCAACGGCAAGGATACTGTTTTCAACGAAGGCTCCTACGTCACTATCACAGGCGGCAAAGGTAATGATTCGGTTGAAAGTAAAGGCTCCTATGTCATGATTAGCGGCGGGGCGGGCAACGATTACCTTTCCAGTGAAGGCGAAAACGTCACGATAGACGGCGGCAACGGATCAGATACCATTTCAAACAGTAGCACCAACGTTTCAATCAGCGGCGGCGAAGGCTCCGACTTCATTTTTAATTACCGCGCAAGTGTCTCTGTAGACGGCGGCAACGGCAACGACACGATTTCCAACAGCGGCACGTCATCATATATTTTACTGGGCGCGGGCAACGATTCTATTCTAAATATATCCGAAAAAGTTACGATAAACGGCGGCGCGGCTAACGATTCTATTCAAAATCGCGGTGCCTCCTCCAAAATTTACGGCGGGGCGGGCAACGACATTATCTTGAACGACTCCGCGACGTTGCTTGGCACAATCTCCAGCTCAAAGTCTACTCTTTACGGCGGGGCGGGCAACGACTCAATCACTAACACGGAAAGCCGCGTTAAAATTTATGGGCAGGACGGCGCGGACAGCATTTCCAATTCGGGCAATCGTGTAAGCATTTTTGGCGGCGCAGGTATCGATTCAATTTCAAATGACGCAACGCGCGTAAAAATTTACGGTCAAGACGGCGCGGATAGCATTAGCAATTCCGGCAAGCGGGTCAGCATTTACGGCGGCGCGAGTGATGATTATATTGCAAATAGCGGCGCGAGCGTTTCAATAAGCGGCGACGACGGCAATGATTTCATTTCAAACAGCGGCAACTTGTCGTATATTTCACTGGGCGCAGGCAATGACACTTTCCAAAACTTTGCAAACTCAATCAGCGCGGACGGCGGCTCCGGCAGGAACAGAATTATCAATCGCGGCGATAACTTTACACTGACGGGCGGCGCGGGCAGAGATACGATTTACAATTATGGCGAAAAGACATCTTTGACGGGCGGCAACGGCAATGATTACATTTTCAACAGCGGCACGAGCGTCACGAGTTCGGGCGGCGCGGGCAATGATTATATTCGCAATGAAGGCGTCGAAGTTTACATACTCGGCGGCGCGGGCAACGACACTATCCGCAACGACAGCAATCACGTAACTTTGTCGGGCGGCAAGGGCGACGATTATCTTAGAAATTCGGGCGGCAAGCACATCACCTATCGCTTTGGAAAAAATCTGGGCAATGATACCGTCGTCGGTTTCAACGACGCTGACACCGTGAAAATCGTCAGCGGGAAATACACCGCGAGCGCGAGCGGCAAAAATGTCGTTGTCAAAGTTGGGTCGAGTACTCTCACGCTCAGGAACGCCGTCGGCAAGGAAATTAACTTCGTCAGCTCTTCCGGCAAGACTTCAACCAAAACTTACAAGGCAAGCGCGAAAACTCTTGACTTGCTCGCCGATGATAACTTTATCACGTCGAATAATCTCAGCGAACTTGTTAAAGATAAAAATGTTGAGACGTACTCGGCAAGCGAACTCGCTTTGAACGTTAAGGAACTCGGCATGAAAAATAATCTCGTCACCTACAGCGGCAGTAAAAAATAATCTGCGCGGCAAAAAAAATTAACCGCTCCCAAGTTCGAGAGCGGTTTTTTTATCCTCTGAAGTGCTGAACCCAATAGTGCTTGTATTTCGAGTTGCTTTGATAATAATAGACGACGCCCATTTCCGTGAAGTTTTTGTTCAACATGTTGTCGCGGTGAGTTTTTGAATCCATCCAGGCTTGAACGACTTGTTGAGGCGAAGACTGCCCGCCCGCCAAATTTTCTCCGAGCATGTGTCCTATCTGCGGCATTGCCGTAAAACATTTCGAGCCGTCGGGGCGCGTGTGTGAAAATTTTATCGGCAACTCCTTCGCCCGAACGTAAGCACTCGACGCCAAATCTTTTGCTAACTTCAAAGGCAACGCGCCGACCCTAGCTCGCTCCAAATTCACCAGCCGTAAAACTTCCATTGGAAAATTATTCGTGTCTTCCCGATTCGCCCAACGCGCACTTTGCGCCGACGCCACCGATAAATTTATCGTCAGCCAAAAAATTATCAGCCCTGTTAAAAATTTTCTCATTGCAATCACCGCCTGTCAATTAAACCATGTCATGACTTCTTTAGCCGCGCCGCGCAGGCAGAATAAAATCGTCCTGTCGCCCGGCATGAGGATTGTGTTGCCGTTGGGTATCGCCGCTTTATTTTTTCGCACGTACGCGCAAACCAAGCACGACTTCGGCAACTTCACGTCCATTAACTTTTTCCCCGCAACTCTCGCGCCGCTTTGAACAATGACTTCGACCGCCTCAGCTCGTGCGCCCTCCAAAATCGAGACGCTCACGACGCCGCCGCGCCTCACGAACGCCAAGACTTCCGCCGCCGACAACAGCCGCGCAGAAATTACCACGTCCACGCCAACTTTTTCTATCAAGTCCGCGTACTCCGTCCTGTAAACGCGCACGACGGTTTTCTTCGCGCCCAAATGCTTCGCCAACAGTGCCATCATTAAATTCAACTTGTCGTCTTCCGTCAAGCAGACAACCACGTCCGCCGACGCAATTCCTTCCTGCGCGAGCAAGTCAACGTTGGTGCCGTCGCCGTAAATCGCGATTGAGTCGCCCGTCAAAAGTTGCGCAATTTCTTCGCAGCGGTCGCGATCTTTTTCAATGACCTTGACATTGACGCCCGCATTTATCAGCATGACAGCCAGCGTCCGCGCAATCCTGCCCGCGCCGATTATCATAACCCGTTCCAACTTTCGCGAGTTGCTCTGAATAAAATTCGTGCTGAAACTTTCTATCGCGTCGGGAAATCCTATGAAGTAGGCGTTGTCGCGAGCCTTCAACATGTCGTCGCCGTGCGGAATTATCATTTGATGATCTCTGAAAATTAAGCCGGCAAGAACTCCTTCCGGTAGCCGCAACTTTTTAAAGGGTATGTCGATATACTTGCTGTCCTTGCGGATTTTGACCTCGAACAGGCGAACTTTGCCGCCCGCGAAGTCGTCAACGTCGAGCGCGGCGGGCGTCATGAGGATTCGATAAATTTCGTGCGCGGCAATCATTTCGGGATTGAGCATTAGGTCAATGTCGAAATTTTTTTTGAGATAATCCTTCGCCTCGCTGAGGAATTGCATGTCGCGAATGCGGGCGATTGTATGTTTGACGCCGTGCTTTTTGGCGAGAATGCAGGCGACCATGTTGACCTCGTCCACCGCCGTAACCGCGATAAAAACGTCCGCGCCGTTGACGTCGGGGTCGTCCATAGTAATGGGGCTTGCGCCGTTCGCGACAATCGTCAGCACGTCGAGATTATTTTTGACGGCGGTCAGCTGGCTTTCCTCGCGGTCGATAACCGTCACTTCCATTTGTTCGTTGCTCAAAAGTTCGGCAATCGTGTAGCCGAGCTTGCCCGCGCCGACAATCACAACACGCATCTTGAATTCCTCATTCCCAAAATTTTTTTAACGTCACGGGTAGTCGAAACGTTGGGGGGCGTCATGGATGACGCCCTTGAGCCGCGTTTTGAACAGGATGTTCAAAGCGGCACGCCCCCGCGAGGCGAATTTCTTTGGCGAATGCAACGTCGTTGCATGAGGTTTCTTTCTTCGCTGAAAGAAAGTAGATCCTAATTCGTCAAATCAAGACGAAAGGATATTTTCGCAAACCCCACACCGCTTGCAACCTTCAAAGCACTGCGGCGTTGATTTTAAATCTTTAGCCCGATTAAATTCCTCAATCAGATATTTTTTGCTGAAACCTTGATTCAAAAAGTCCCACGCCAAATTTTCTTCAAACGGTATCTTGCGCAGATAAAATTCTTTGTCGAGGTTGAAATTTTTCTTGAAGTCCTGCGCCGTCTCCGATTGCAGAATTATTTCGGAAAGTTTTCTGTCGCCGCGCGAGAGTATAGCTTGAATCTCCGCCGACTTCACCGACTCCGAAATTATTTCGACACCGCGCACTGATTTTAAACTCCCGCGCAGAATTTTTAAAGCCGCGTCGAGATATTTTTTCTCCGCGAACGGCGACCATTGAAACGGCGTGAACGGCTTAGGCACGAACGGATTTACGCTCAACGTCAGCCGCCCGTCGCAGAATTTTTTGACCCGCGCGGAAAGTTTCGCGATCTCTTCCACGTCCGATAGTTCCTCGAACGGCAACCCTATCATGAAGTATAATCGGTAATTCTTAATGCCGGCTTTGATTCCGAGTTCGATTGCATTAAAAATATTTTCCTCTGTGATTCCCTTGTTGACGACGCGGCGCATTTTTTCCGAGCCGACTTCCGGCGCGATTGTCAGCGTCTTCAAGCCGCTCGCCGCCAAACTTTTTACAAGCTCTTCCGTCACAGAATCCGCGCGGAAACTCGCAACCGACATTTGAAGTTTCTCGCCGAGAATAAATTTGCAAAGCTCATCGATTTGCGGGTAGTCGGAAATTGCCGCGCCCATAAGACCGATTTTCTTCCCGAACTTTTTTGCGGCGTGAATATTTTTCTTAAGCACGTCAAGCGAACGATTACGCGGCTTGCGAAAACAATAGCCCGCCATGCAAAAGCGGCAATGCCGCCCGCAACCTCGCGCCGTCTCAATCAGATACATATTAAATTCGGCGTCGTCGGTTAAGATTGTCGAGTGCGCGGGGAAGTCGTCGAGATTTTTAATCCACTGCCGCGAAATTTTTTTAGGGAAGGCAGGAACATAAACGCCCGCGAGTTGTGAAAACCTTTCAAGGCGTCGACTGCGCGGGAGATTTTCTGTAGAAATAATTTCGTCGATAAGCGGCGGCAGAATTACTTCTCCCTCGCCGATAACAAAGGCGTCGAAAATTTCTGCGAGCGGCTCCGGATTAAACGTGGCGCAAGGTCCGCCCGCAATGATTATCGGGTCAAGGTCGGTGCGCTCCGACGCGCGAGGATTTATTTTGCCGAGCTTGAGCATTTTCACGACGTTGAAATAATCCGGCTCGAAACTCACCGCAAAGCCAATGACTTGAAATTTATTCAGCGGCGTCTGCGTCTCAACGCTTAGCAACTTATCGAACGCGGGCAAAAAAAATCTTTCGCAACTTGTATCCGCCCGCGCGTTCAAAAGTTCGTAGATGATGTGAATGCCCAAGTTCGACATGCCGACGCGATAAAAATTCGGATACGCCAGCGCAAACTTGAGCCGCCCGCCCGTCTGCTCGACAAGATTTTTTTCGCGAGATAATTTTATTCGTAATTCCTCTTCGTAACTCCGCGCCATCTAATTCCTCCAACTTTTTTCCGCATAATATCAAAAAAAAATCATTGCGGCAAATTTGTTTGAGCGCGGCGACTAACTCAGGTTATCTTAACGTCGAAACGCGACAACTGGATGCAACATCATGTTGCCAAAAAAAAATCCCTCGCGCAAATTTTAGGCAAGGGATTAAATTTTTTCTTATGCGGCAAAATTACAGTTGGGGGGGGGCATAAGCAATAGGCAACTTCAAAAGCTCGCCAAATAATTCGTCGGTGCCCTCTGTTTTATATCTCTGATTCCCAGCAAAAGATGTGAAAGTCATCTCACCAAAATAAACTTTGCCTTCAATCTCATAAAAATCTACTCGAACGAATGCAAAACCTTCTGCAAGTTTTGCGGCGAGTTCTTTCATTAGCTCAAAATTTTTAGGTTTGGGAATTTTTTCGGGATTATCACTGCGCGGATGCTCGCGTCTTTCTATATTCATAGGTTGCCAATTCATATCGAAATAATCAATTCGTTCATCTGTTGTGCGTCCCGTCATAACTTTGCAATGATTTACTCTGCCATTAAAACATGAAAATTTATAGTCGGTGAGATCTTTCGCATCGCCGTTCGCCATAAATTTTTCTGCAATGATTTTTCTGTCAATGCGCGTGTAATGTGGCTCAAGAGATACTACACTAAAGTCTGTCGCGAGCCAAGCGTTGATTCTTTCGCGGGCGTGTCGCTTATTAAATTTCTCCTTGTCGCGGCAGATAATGTTCATACCAGAGCCGTGATTGCACTTCAAGACAAATTGATTGGGAAGGGCGTCAAAGTTAATTTCGTCGAAGTCGCTCCAAACGCCGAGCAGAGGAATAAGATATTCGTCGCCGATTTTTTCTGCAATCCAACTGCGCACGGCGTATTTATCAGCAAGGCGAGACTTGAGCGGCGTCGCGTCGAAGAGAATCAGCCACTTCAACTTTTCAGTAAAAGTCTTCGGGTTGTCAAAGTCGAGCGGGCGACCTCTCCTCTTCTGAAAGCCACGCGCCATAATTTCGGGGTAGCGACTCGGATCCATGTTTTTATATCGGCGAGCCGATTGAAAGCGCGAGACCGTTTTTTTGAAAAATTTTTCGTCACCCGCGCCGCGAAGGTGAAACTCCAAACCGCAGAAATAAGCAATGTCCTTGCCGTCCTTGTCTGGCAGTTTGAATGATTTCCAGCCGTCTTTGGCGTCCCACAAAATAATTTTGCGCGGCTCCAAGTCTTTCTCGCGGAAAAAATTGATAAGCGGCTCTCTTTTGTCGGCGTCGTCGGTAATGATAATTGCGTCGACAAACTTATAATTAAAGCTCGGCAAACTTTGCGACGCGAAGACTTCAAGCTCCTTGTCGTCACGCATGATTGAAATTTTTTCAAGCTCCTCGCTCAGCAACGCGACGACCTCAAAGTCGCGGCTGACGGCGTCCGCAAAAAAATCGTTCAAGCTCGACAGCGTGCCGTGCACTAAAACTTTTTTCCTGCGCAATAAAATCCCTCCTTAAAAATTTTCCACATTATAGCACATAAATTGCGACGCGCAAATTGACATAAAAAGCTTTGCGATATAAAATGCGGCGCGAAATAAGCTTGTACTCTCAACGGGGAGACGAGACTTGGAGGTTTTCGTAATGAAAAAAGTTAAAGCGTCCATGAGCGACGCGCAGAAGTTCAGCCTGGTTAGGCGCGAGGCGATTTACACGGGGCTTGCGCTTTGCGGGCTGATAATTTTTTGGCTAATCGCGGGCTTTGGGACGGCGTCGCTTGACGTGAAAATTTTTCACTTGCCGCTGTGGGCGTTGCTCGGAAGTGTCGGCGTTTGGTTCTTCGCGATAATTATCAGCGCGGTCTTGAGCAAAATTTTATTCAAGGACGTTGAGTT
>CAMYWI010000060.1 GCA_947302675.1 uncultured Selenomonadales bacterium
GAACAGAACGCGAACATGGCACTTTCGATAGCAAACCGCGCGTACGTTTTGGAGACGGGGCGAATCACAATTTCGGGCGACGCCAAAGAACTCGCCGCCAGTGAGGACATTCGCAAAGCTTATCTCGGAGGGTGATTTATGTGGAGAGGTTAGAAAAAATCAACGAGCTACGGCATATTTTGAAGGAATTGCGCTTGCGAGGCGCGGAGCTTAGAAAAAATTTTTCTACGTTCGAGCGGTCTCTTAGCCAAGAAAAATTTCCGGAAGACAGATTGCTTGACGATATGAACGACGACTTTTCCTCGTGGCTTCGCGGCGCGAACAAGTCTTTCGAGATTTATTCGGAGCTTTTTAAAAACGATAGACCGCGAGCTTTTTCGGAGATTGATAAAACTTTGGATGCGGAAGAGAAAAAAATTATCGCGGCGAACATATTCGCGCAGGCGGAGAAATTTTTACACCTTGTCGCGAAAAATCCCGACGTTAAAAAATCTCTGGAGAAATATCAAAGCAAGTTGCAACTTCTGCTCCCGAAAAAGTCTCGCGACGACAAGGCTCAAGAAAAAATCGAGATTTATGCAAAGTTCATCGAGGCGACGCGCGAGAAAGATACTGGAAAAAAATTCACGCTCGCCAAAGCTCTGAACAGTGTTTTTGATGACGACTTTTTAGGACACGCGCTTATCGGCAGGGAAATATTTTTTGAAGGCGAAGTCACGACGCCCATCGTGCCCGAAATATTACCGCCGACAATCGACTTTGCCGCGATTCTTCGCAAAAAGGATACCTTCCTGCCGCCTGGAGAATTTTCGCCCTTTGTAAAAATTTTCACCATGCAAACTTGCGACCGCGACCGCGAAGTTAACGCTAAGCGTTTCAAGCGCGACTTTGAAAGCCCGAAAATTATAAAGCTCGTGTTGTTGAGGACGTTGGAGAGTAGCGGCTTTTCCACTGCCGTGATTCCCACCGACAGCAAATTCCCGCCCGAACATTTCGACGGCGTTGCGCAACTCTTGGTTAACAAGGGCTACTTCCAAAAGTATGTCTTCGCGGGCGTCGGGCACTTCTACGGCTTAACGCCGAGTTGCTTTGACTTCTTGAAGGGCGAGTCGCTGAAAAAATTTTTCAAGGGAATAGAGGGCGCACCTTCGGTTGAGTTGGGCGCGGAGCTTTTGCTTGACAATGAGATTCGCCAAACGCTGGCGCGAATGGTTTACTTCAAAATCTACGCCGTCGAGCGCAGTCAGAATAATTTCGTTGACGACAAGAAATTTTTTGAGCAATCGTTCCGCGCGGTGTTCGTGGGTCGTTACGGTCGCGATTTGATTCTGTGCTGTTTTTGGGATAGTGTCGAGGCGGGTAGCGAATTTTTGACGGAGCTTGATGTTTACCTTTCAAAGGACGAAATTATTCACCGCGTGATTGTGACCAGTCTCAATCGCCAACACGCCGAGAAAATTTTCGCCGCCATTGAAGCCACTCTGCGCGGAAATTTCCCGAAGTTCACGCGGCATTACGTTTACATTCTCGGCGAAAATAAATTCTACGTCAGAGGCTCCGGTGAAGTAATTGCGCCCGCAGATATTTGGAAGAAACTTCCGCCCGCTACGCCGCCCGAAGACAAGCCCGCTAAAAGGGGCAGGAGGAAAAAAGCCGTCGACGAGACTTCCGAAGAAAAATCTGTCGAAGACAAGCCCGCTAAAAGAGGCAGGAGGAAAAAAGCTGTCGAAGAGACCGCCGACGAAATATTTGTCGAAGACAAGCCCACCAAAAGGGGTAGGAGTAAAAACGCCGTCGACGAGACCACCGATGAAAAATCCGACGAAGACAAGCCCGCTAAAAAAGTTGCTAGAAAGTCCGTCAAGCCGGTTGAAGAAGGCTCGCTCTTCGAGGAATTGTCGATTGAGCAAAAACCCGTTGTCGAAGAAAACATTCCACAGCCCGCGCAGGTTGTTGAGGAGTTGCCGATTGTTGACGTTGAAGTTGTCGACGAATCGCTTACCGATGAGTTGCGCCTGTTCAATGAAATGCTCCTTGCACGAAAATTTTACTGCGCGGCGGCTTATCTTAAAGCTCTTAGCTTGCAGGACGCGAGTTACGCGCCGCTTTACAATCAGCTTGCCTACGCGATAGACGACCCGCTGTTGGCGATAAGCTATGACTCCGATAAAATTATCGCGCTGTTCGATGAGAGCGAGACGCCCGAAGAATATTTCCTTGCGGCGGCGACGTTGCGCACGTTCTTTTCCAATCATAATCAGTTCGATTACAGCATGAAGACTTTGCACGGGATTGTAAAAAATTTCGCGCTCCTCGAAGACAATTCGCCGCTCGCCGATTTGATTTTCGCGCTGATGAATTTCAAGGACAAGGCGAAGAAAGGCACGGATTATTACGCCGATTATCGCCTGAAAAATCGTGCGCAGACGGAAAGTAAAATTGCCAAGCTTCGCCAAGAGGCGCAAGCTTTTCTGCACAAAGTTAAAAATCCTACTGACAAGGCTTTCATGCCGCGCTTTATCGAGTTGAAAAAATTTCTCTTCGACGGCAGCGACCTCACAAATTATCTTGAACACACAGCCGAAGACGCCCTCGACGAAGAAATTCTCGGCTCCATGAAAAATTATCTGCAAGAAAAATTTCTCAAAGACGGCGAGAATTTGAGCATAGAAAATCTTGACAACTTCAAGTTCGACACGGCGATTGACGAGGCGTGGTGGGAAGCCGGCAAAAGGATTTCCAAAAAAACTAACACGAAACTCGTCGGCGAGCTTAGGAATAATATCAGCACGTCGCTCAAAAACGCGATTAAGATTTTGTGCGAGCGCGTGAGCTGTTTTGAGGAGAGTGCGCCGTTGCAGTCGGACGGCGTTATCGCCTACAAGAGAATTCGCACGAGTTTGCTTGAAAATGTCGCGAGGGCGCAGGAAATTTTGGCGAGCAAAAAAGTTGCCGCCGCCGCCGTTCTGATTGCGACGCTCCAGGAAATTTCCGACAAGTTGGAAGGGACTTTTAAGCCCGAACTTCATAAATATTTTTACGTTGACTTTCTGCGCGGCGACAAAGTTCTTTTGGACGGAAATTATCTGCCGAACTTCAACTTCAACACGCTTGACGGCACCAACGCGCCCATTACCTCCCGTATTGCCGAGCACGCCCGCTCCGTTTTGCCGACTTTCGCCGAGCGCATTGAAAATATTTCCAGCAACAGGGATTGGGACTTTGGCTCCGTCAAACTCATCTACGACTATTTCGAGGCGATTGGCGATACTTCGCTCACCAGTCACGATTTGCAAGACAGCATCGACGCCGCCCGTCGCAATACGTTGGAGCTTAAGAAAAAATTTTTCGGCTTTCTGGAGTTGGCGCAGAGCTACGGGCAATTCGACGCCGCGCCGGAAAATTCTAAGGAAAAAATTTTGAAACTCATTGACCGCTGTTTTGAGTTCGCGCGGGAAAGTAACAACTATGGCGTGTTCGTTCGCGTCAAGGAGTATTGGGAAAATAAGACTAAAGCGGACGCCGCCACGTACGCCGCGCAGGTCGAAAAAAATTTGGAGCTTGGAATTAAAAACTACTGCCGCAAAAATAATGCCGACGAAAATTCCGCCGCGTTGCAGAAAACTAAGGCGCATATTCAGAAAATGATTGACCGCAAAAATTACACGGTCGCGCAGGGTTTAATCAATCGTCTCAGCGAGGGCAAACTTTACGTTGAGCCGGAAACTTCGTCGGCGCAAAGTCATCTGCAACGCTTTCTGAACGAGCACTCGGTTTATTATCGCCCCGTGAGCAAAAGCGGCGAGTCGTTTAAAAAGTTGGTCGACAAGAATCATAGCTTTTCCAAAGCGGCGACCGCGAAGGCGATTAAGGGCGGCGGGATTTTGGCTGATAACTGGTTGCCCAATGGCTTTCCGCAACTCGGCGACGTCGGCGAGGATAAGCTCAATAAACTTTTGACGGCTCTGGGTTTCAAGGTCGACAACGTTAAAAAAATCAGCGAGATTGATAAAAAAGCTATCAACTATAAGGTGACGCTCCTGCCGCCGCGCAACGGTCAAAGTTCAAATTACAATCACCCGATTGCGGCGTTCGGTTCCAACGCGGAGATTTACGGTTTCCGCGTGACTTGCTTGTTCGGTTATTACGACGCGGACGGATTGATTGCTCGCTTTAAAGAAGTTGGCAACGCGGAAAATACGCTCGTGCTCTTGGATTACGCGCTTGAGTTGCAGACGCTCCGTTCCCTTGCTCGCAAAATCAAAGCCGCCTCCGACATTACAAAAATTTTCGCCGTCATTGACCGCGTGCTCATGATGTACTTGATAAAAAACTATGACGAGATGCAGATAAACAAAATGCTCATGTCGCTGACAATGCCGTTCGCGGCGTGCCAACCCTACGTCTTCAATCCGAACGTGCCCATTCCGCCAGAAATTTTCATCGGGCGCGAAAAGGAAATGCGGCGCGTCTTGGACTTCGACGACGTGAATATTGTTTACGGCGGACGTCAGCTCGGCAAGACCGCGCTCCTTAAAATGGCTTGCGCGAGCCTCGACCGCAACGAGAACAACGACCGCGCGATTTTTGTCGACATAAACAAATGCAACTGCGCCGCCGCCGCGCTCAAAATCAGTCACGAACTGCGCGAGAGGAAATTTTTCGACGAGACCTTTGCCGACACCGACGATTGGGCACAACTCGCCGCCTCCATTAAAAAGCGTTTGGCGAGCGACAAACCCGATAAGATTCCGCATTTTATGTTGGCACTCGACGAGGCGGACGATTTCATAAAAGATTGCCGCAAGATTGAGTTTAAGCCCGTGCTTGAGCTTATCGACGTTCAACAGCAACGCCACAACGGTAGCCGCTTTAAATTCGTCATGGCGGGCTTGCGCGACGTTGTGCGCTTTTACAAGGACGAGTCTCTCGGCAACAACAATCAAATCTCAAAGTTGCCGTCGCTTGTGGTCAAGCCGTTTGAATTGGAAGACGCCGCGAAGTTGCTCAAGGAGCCGTTGCGTTGTCTAGGCTTGTACTTTTCCGATGACGAAAACTCCGACTCGCTGGCGATAATGATTTTGGAGACGACGAATTATTTTCCGGGCTTGATTCAACTTTACTGCGCCAAATTGATTGAGGCACTTTCCAAGTCGGATTATGCGTCGTACAAGGAAACTGATTCGCCCGTCTACGAGATTAAGGAAGGGCATATTCAAAGCGTGCTCAGCGACGAGAATTTCAACGAGCAGATAAAAAATAAAATCAACATGACGTTGCGCTTGGGCGACGACAAATTTTATTACGTGATTGCGCATTTAATGGCGTGGCGTTATCACAACGATGATGATGTTGTCGGCTACTCCGCGAAAGATATTTTGCAGACAGCGGCGAAGTACGGCTTGGAAAATCTTTTGCCCAATAACGTTGAGCAGGTCGAGGCACTTTTGAAGGAGCTGTGCTATCTGAACATTTTGCGCGAAGCCGACAAGGGCAAGTATCTTTTCGTGCGCCAGAGGTTCTTGAACATGATGGGCACGACCGATGAGATTGGCGACGAGATTGCGTCGGATTTTTCGGAGATATAAGCGATGATTGAGATAAGCGACATTTGGTGGCGACAGATAACCGGCGCACGGAAATTTTTGGATAAGACTGCGCGGGCGTTGGCGGGCGGCAAAAGCGCAGTGATTTGCTTGACGGAGACGACCCCTTGGCTTGACGATATGCGCATGATTCTTCGAGAGTTCTTGAATAAAAAGTTTGGCGGGACAAAGGCAGTTCACGAGGCCGACGCGGCGAGCGTCAAGGAGCCGGCGACTTTTGTCTTTGAAAATTTTTGTAGCGACAACGTGAAGTTCGAGTTCATACCGTTTGGCGAGAAGGCGCGAGTTAAATTCCTTGCCGAGCGCGACGACATTGCCTTGAATAACACCTGCCTTTGGATTCGCGGCGCGTCGAAGGCGCAAGTTGAGCAGTGGCTTGCCTTCATTGGCGACTACAATAATTTTCTGCACGGGCGGAGCAAGGGCATTTTCCTTGTGGAGACAGGCGCGAACTTTGGCTTGACCGACAAGGCGGACATTGAAATTTTCTCCTGCACGAACGAGGTCAGCGATTACGATTGCTTTGCGTTCAATATTTTAATTGCGGCGGAGTTCGGCAAGGGCGACAAGTTCACCAAGCGATATCTTGCCGAGTTGGTCTCGAATGCGACGGGGCTTGACGTTGAGAGCGGCGCAGAGTGCATTAAATGCGGCAGTGATTTTTTGAAAGCTCCGCACAAGTTCTTAGAAAATAAATCGCGCGAGGAAATTGAGCGGGCGGTTTGGACGACGCAGTTAAAGCTGATTTTTCCGTTGCTTGAGATTTTCCGGCGCGACTTTGTCAAGAAATATGAGCGGCTGATTGAAAAGCTGTTGCCGTTTGAAATGACTTCGGGCAAAAAAATCGACACGCCTGACGACGCGGAGCTGGGCGACTTGTATTCGATACTCGGCGGACAAAATTTGCCGCAAGACGATTGGGAAGAGTTGAAAGTTTACCGTGACGCGCGAAATAAACTGGCGCACCTTTCGACGCTGACATTGGAGGAAGTTCAGCAGATTTTTAACGGAGGTTAAAATGATTTACGAGAGCAAAATTTTGAACGTGACGTTGCGCCGCGCGAAGATTCATTTCGTGCCCGACGTGGTTTACGCGCAAGTGCCGACGTTCGAGAAACCGAATCAGCTTTTGCAAATGGACTTGCTGATTCCGCTGGTCGCACAAAAATTGCCCGCCGTGATTTTCGTGACGGGCGGCGGACTTATCAGCGCGAATCGGGCGCGAATGCCGCAACTCAGAATGCACTTGGCAGAAAAAAATTTCGTCGTGGCAAGCATAAACTATCGCACGGCTCCTAACTCGAAGTTCCCGCAACCGATTGAAGACGTTAAATCCGCGATAAGATTTTTAAAAGCCAACGCGCAGAAGTTCAACGTCGACGCGGAAAAAGTTTTTCTAATCGGCGACAGCGCGGGCGGATATTTGACGGCGTTCGCGGCGGTTACCAACGGCGACAAGATTTTTAACGTCGGAGAAAATCTCGACTGCTCAAGTAAAATCGTGGCGTCTGTCGATTTGTACGGCATTGCCGACTTGCGAGCAATCGCGAAACTTTTTCCCATTGAAACTTTTTGCGACGACGCGGAGCAAGCCAACCCCATTAACTACATCACGAAAAATTCTGCGCCAATGCTTTTAATGCACGGCACGGCTGATAACATTGTTCCGCCCGCGCAGACCGAGTTGCTTTTCCAAGCGTTGAGAAGTCACGGCGTCGAGGCTCAGCGTTATCTTGTTCCCAACGCGAATCACGCCGACGATTATTGGTTGCAAGCGGAGGTTTTTGAACTCATCACGGAATTTTTGAT
>CAMYWI010000061.1 GCA_947302675.1 uncultured Selenomonadales bacterium
TAAGTCGGGATATTTATCTGATAGACGCGCACGATTGGAAAGCAACCCGTCAACTTTTTGTGCGCCCGCTCCATTGCCAGCGCGTCTCGGTTGTAAAACGGATTCTCGTGCTGATTTATCAAAATGCCTTCCGACTTCAGCGCGTTAAAGCAGTTCCCGTAAAATTCTTTGGTGAAAAGCCCCTCGCCCGCACCCGAAGGATCCGTCGAGTCGACAATTATCAAGTCGTACTCGTCGGACTTGCGGCGAACAAATTTTAAAGCGTCGGCAAAGAAAGTTTCCACTCGCGGATTATCCAAACAACCTGCCGTCTGCGGAATGAACTTTCGACATGCGCGGACTATCGTTTCGTCCGCCTCCACTAAATCAATTTTCTCTATCGTCTCGTACTTGAGCAACTCCCGCGCAGAGCCGCCGTCGCCGCCGCCGACCAGCAACACTTTTTTTATCGCGGGATTAACGCACATCGGCACATGCGTTATCATCTCGTGATAAATAAATTCGTCGCGCTCGGTCGTCATGATTCGCCCGTCCAAAACCAACACGCGCCCATATTCTGTCGACTCGTATATTTCCACGCGCTGAAAGTCACTCGTCTCGCCGAAGAGTTGCTTGTCAACCTTCAACGACAGCCGAACATTCGCCGTGTGATACTCGCTAAACCATAGCATTTAAAAACCTCCAAAACATTTTAACCGTCGCGGTTAGTCGCAACCCGGCCGCACATGGACGTGCGGCCGCCCGCGCTATTTCGCGTGACGCGAAATCAGCGGGTCGAACACCCTTTTCTTTTGCTTACTTTTCTTTTGGGTGAGCAAAAGAAAAGTATGTTCATCACGCCATTACTTGCAGTTGTTTAATCGTCATGTCTTCGGGACCGGTCATTTGGCAACCCTTGCGCTTGGCGTAGCGCACATAGTCCAGAATTTCTTTGGTGATTCGTTCGCCGGGCGCGAGTATCGGAATGCCGGGCGGATAGCACATCAAAAATTCCGCCGCCGTCTTGCCGACCGTCTCCGCTATCGGCAACGAAACTTTTTCCGAATAAAAAGCCTCTTTGGGCGTCGCGTCGACAATCGGCGCAATATACTCCGACTTCATCAGTCGCGCGGGGTCTTTCCGATAAATTCTTTTAACATCAGCCAACGCGCTAATCAGCCGCTCAATATCTTTATCCCTGTCGCCGACCGACACATACGCCAAAATGTTGGCAATGTCGCCGAACTCAAGCTGAATGTCGTATTCGTCGCGCAGAATATCATAAACTTCGACGCCCGCCAACCCGACACTCCGCGTATACACCGACAACTTAGTCACGTCGAAATCGTAAATCGCGCCGCCGTCAACAAGCTCCTTGCCGTAAGCGTACCAGCCGCCCAAATAATTTATCTCGTCCCGCGCGTACTCGACCTGCTTTATCACCTTGTCGAAAATTTCTTGCCCGCGCAGTGCCAAATTCCGCCGCGATATATCCAAGCTCGCCATTAGCAAATATGAACCGCTCGTCGACTGCGTGAGGTTGATAATCTGGTGGACGTAGCCCTCGTTGATATCCGCGCCCGTCAACAGCAAGGAACTTTGCGTGAGTGAGCCGCCCGATTTGTGCATGGAGACCGCCGCCATATCCGCGCCGACCGACATCGCCGACTTAGGCAATTTTTTATTGAAATAGAAATGCGTACCGTGCGCCTCGTCCGCCAAAACTTTCAAGCCGTGTTCGTGCGCCACGCGCGTTATCGTCTCAATGTCCGAGCAAATTCCGTAGTAAGTCGGATTGTTGACCAAGACCGCTTTTGCGTCGGGATTATTTTTTATCGCGTCGGCGACTTCTTGAGCCTTCATGCCGAGCGAAATTCCCAAGCGTTCGTCGACTTGCGGATTGACGTAAACGGGAATTGCTCCGCACAAGATCAGCGCGTTTATCGCCGAGCGGTGGACGTTGCGCGGCAAAATTATTTTATCGCCCGGCTTGCACACGGTCAATATCATTGCTTGCACGGCTTGAGTTGTGCCGCCCGTCATGAAGAAACTGTGCGTCGCTCCGAAGGCTTGAGCCGCCAAAATTTCCGCGTCGCGAATCACGCTGATTGGGTGGCATAAATTGTCGAGCGGTTTCATTGAATTGACGTCCGCCTCCAAACATCTTTGCCCCAAGAATTCCGTCAAGGCGGGGTTGCCGCGCCCGCGCTTGTGACCTGGCACATCGAACGGCACTAGCCGCGCCGCCTTCATTTTTTCCAACGCCTCCATTATCGGAGCTATTTCCTGCGTCAAATATTTCATGGTTCTCTCCTTGTAAAAAAAAACGGGCGGTTTATCGCCCGCTGTTTTTCAGTTGTATCTTCTTAGATTTGCCGCCATTGCAACTTTCGCGCTTTCGACCTCGAACCCTTCTGGCACATACAGCACGATTTTGGTTGAAATCATTTCGACGTGACCATTTATTGTGTAAATCACGCCCAAAACGAAGTCGCCGATTCGCTGTTGAATCTCTGAATCCGTGCCCTCGTAGTTCACGACGACGGCATTGCGCTTTATCAAATCCTCGCCGATTAGTTTAACTTGTTCGTCGTACTTTGTTGGGTTGTAGATTTTCATTGTAATCTGCGCGGTTTTGACGACTGCCAAGCTCGGACGAACTGACGCCTCTGACGTGTAAGCCTCGTAGCGCATTCCGCGTTCGGTCGTCACGCCGTCGGCGGTATTTACTCTCGTCCGCGTGAAACCGCCTATTCCGCCGCTTGCCGCTTGTTTTTCTGCTTGGAAGTTCTGCATAAACGGCTTAGTCTTCTGCGCGGGCTGTTCGGCGGCTTGCTCCGATTGCTTTGCCTCTGCAGGCTCTGGTGCTTTTTCGGGTTTAGTCTCGGCTTTAAGTGTTTCTTTTGGCTCGTCCTCTTCCGCAGGGTCTACAGGCGGCATTATTATATCTGTTATCTTTTTTACGAATCCCCCGATTGAATCTAATACCGACATTACTATCGTCCTTCCGCTTTATAATTTGCTCGCTTATTCTAGCATACCGCGTTATAAATTGCAAAGACTTTTTTCAAAAAGTTTTCATAATGTTTAGAGGAATTCTTTGAGACGTTCTGCGCGGCTTAATTTCTTTAATGCTTTTGATTCGACTGCGAAAATATTGTCGGGATTTGTCTTGAACATTGCGGCGACTTCTTCGCGAGAGTAGGCGCGTTTTGTTCCCAAGCCGAATCTCAATGCCAAAATTTTTTTCTCCTGCGCGGTCAGCAGATTAAATGCCTTGCGAAGATTTTCCATTAGCTCTTGGCGGCTCATGCGCTCTAAGGAAATTTCGCCGTCCGTGAGTAAATCGGTCAGCGTCAATTCTTCGACCGTCTCATCAGTCGGCAGGGCTACTTCCACCGCGTAATTCATTTCACGCAAGCCTTGAATGATTGCTTTTTCTATGCACTCCTGCGCGTACTCGACGAAGGTCGCCGTGCCTTTGGTGCTGAATTTTTTTACCGCCTTCATGAGTCCGAGATTGCCCTCTTGAATCAAGTCGGCGAACGGTGCTCCGCGCCCGACATATTTTTTTGCGCACTCGACGACAAGCCGCAAGTTCGCGTTGACGAGTTCGAGTTGAGCGTCTTCATCGCCCGCCGCCGCTCGCAAAAGTCGTGTATGAATTTCCTGTGCGCTCATCAGTGGGATTTGTTTCACTTCCTCAAGATAAATTTCTGCCTCCTTCATGACTTACACCGCCTTTGCATTTTTTTTTGCTTTTCGCGGTCGGCGGCATATTTCCTTCAAGCAAACGGAGACAAAAAAACTCCTTGCGTTTTGAAGGAGTTTTAATGTTGTCATCGGTCATGCGAGAAATACATTTTGCGCGGGACAATCATACCGAGTTCGTCCTCCGCGATTTGTTTAATACGTTGCGGAGATTTGAGTTGAGCGATTTCGACGCGAAGACGTTCATTTTCCAATTCGAGTTGCTGAGCCTGTTCCTGCGTGGCGACAAGTGCATAGCCACGACTGGCGCAGATCCCGCTACGAATGACGATTGCCATTGCGAAAAGTGCGAAGACGACGAAGAAAACTCGGCAACGCGAGCGGAGCAGATGATTTAGGCGCGGGCGACCGTTAATCAGTGTCAACTTGGCTTCGCTGGCAACAGGCTCGTTTTGAATTGCTTTATCGTAATTTCTGGCTTTACGGTTTATTGCCATGTTATACCTCCTTTGAATCGAGAATTTTTTCGGCGATGCGCAACTTAGCGGACTTGGCGCGGCTGTTTAGATTAATTTCTTCGGGCGCGGGCGTAATGACCTTGCCGAGAATTTTTATTTGAGCCTTGTGATTGCAAGTGCACACGGGAAAATTTTTTGGGCAAATGCAACCCTGCGCGAGCAGCTTGAAGGCGTCTTTAACAATTCTGTCTTCGAGCGAATGAAAAGTAATGACCGCGATTCGCCCGCCGACGTTCAATCTGTCGACGGCATTTTTAATTGCGTCGGATAAAATTTCGAGTTCGCGGTTTACTTCAATCCTAATCGCCTGAAAAATTCTCTTGGCGGGATGACCGCCGTTTTTAGTGTGAGGCGCGGCAGTTTCGATAATCTTAACGAGTTCGCCAGTTGTATTTATCGGAGAAATTTTTCGCGCGTTGCAAATGGCGGCGGCGATTCTTTTTGCAAATCTTTCCTCGCCATACTCGCGGAAAATTTTAATCAAGCGGTCTTGTTCAAAGGAGTTAATCACGTCGCGGGCGGTGAGCTTTTGTCGCCTGTCCATGCGCATATCGAGCGGCGAGTTTTTCATGTAGGAAAAGCCGCGTTCGGGCGTGTCAATTTGGTGAGACGAAACGCCTAAATCGAAAAGCACGCCGTTAATTTTCTCAACGCCCAAGTCATCGAGAACTTTATCGAGCCGACTGAAATTTTCGCGCACGATTTTTACTTTGCAAGCCAAGCCCGACAAGTTTTGAGTTGCGGCGTTGATTGCGTCGTCGTCCTGGTCAAGCCCGATAAGTTGAGCTTGCGCGGAAAGTTTTTTCCCGATTGCGAGCGCGTGACCGCCGCCGCCGAGCGTGCAGTCCAAATAAATTCCGTCGGCTTTCACGTCGAGCGACTTCAAAACTTCTTCAAGCATTACACTTTGGTGGTTAAAGTTCAAAGTCACTCGCTCCTTTCAAATTTTGCTAAGTTCCTATTCGCCCTGCGCGGGAAATTTCCTTTAGCGTTTCAAAAAAATATTTCAGCGAACTTTCATTGACGCCGAATTTTTAGGTGATATAATTTTTTAAATTCAAAAGACTACTGGCAGGAAAAGATATGAGCAATTTCATTGAACTTGGCAAGCGAATTTACGACTTGAACAATCCGCGCGAGGCGCATCGATTTGCGGTGTTCGTGGCGCGGTGTTGTCTGCACCCGCAACGCATGAGCCGACTTGAAAAATTTTTTGAGCAGTCGGAGTTGCTAAAAAAAATCGCGGCGGGTTATCCGTTCGTCTATGAACAGGCAACGCGGGCATTTTTTTATTGGCGGTCGACGTTCGAGGAGCGGGCGCGGCTAATCACGGAGCACATGGAATTTTTATCGGCGCGGCTGAACGATGACTTCATGTTGAAACTTTATGGCGACAAAAAAATTGAGCTGTGGCGGCTGCCGCTCGACGAAGTTTTGGGCGAAATGCGCTTGGTCATGTGCGCGGAGTCGGGTCAGCGTAAGGAAGGCTTGGCGGCGGTCATGCTGAACTTGTCGGATGAGACGCCCGTTTATCAAATTTTGTTCTGGATAGCGCGAAGTCCGAGCGGCGATTTGGCAATGTGGATTGGCGCAATGCAAGGACCCAACGTCGACGACGCCCGCGAGCTTATCAAAAAAATTACTAAGAAATGCCACGCCTACCGCACGAAAAATCTTATCCTCTACGCCGCGCAGGCGGTCGCGAGGAGTTTTGGCTTGAAGAAAATTTTTGCCGTCACGAACGAGGGCTACTACGCGAACAATCACGTGCGCCGCGACAGGAAGTTGAAGACTTCGTTCAGCGATTTTTGGGCAGAGGCGGGCGGCACTCCGACTGACGACGCGCGGTTTTATGAATTGCCGCTTGTCGAGACGCGCAAGACAGCTGAGGAAATTCCGACGCATAAGCGAGCGCAATATCGGCGGCGATTTGCCTTGCTTGACGAGTTGGATAAATCAGTTGCGGAAGTCTTGAGGGGTTTTGAACGTGAGAGTTGCAATCTTTGAAAACATCATGACGCCGGGCGGGCACGAGGTCGAGTTCGATAGGATTTTGGTTGAGGAGATGCGCGGGCTTGGTCACGAGGTCGAGTTTTACGTTCCGCAGAACTTTCAATTCCAATTCAACTATCAAACGCCCGTCAACAGATTGAAAGGCGACGCCGTGACTTATACAAACTCGCGCGGGCTGAAGAAACTTTTTGCGGCGGCGAAGCGTGAAGTCAATCGCCAGCGTTGGTACTCTCAACTTTTCGCCGCGCAGAAAAACTTCGACGCGCTGATTGTCCCGACTTCGACTTACAGATATTTGCGGGCGTTGAATCACAGTAGCTTGAAGAAAATTTCTGTGCCGCTGATTTTTATTTTGCACGGGATAAATCCGACGGAGGCTCCGAAATTTCTTGCGGCGGCGGACAAACTCGCGGGCAATAAAAATATCAAGCCGGTTGTACTGACATTTTCCAACAACATTTTTGGCGAGCGTCGAGAAAACATTTTCCCGATTTACCCGCCGACTTACACCGCAAGAGATTTGCAAGTTGTGCCGAAAATTTCTGCGGCGGGCGAAGTTTTGAAGGTTGGGTTCTTCGGGCAGTATCGTCGCGAAAAAAATCTGCGCGGGCTGTTGGAAGTCTTCTTGCGCGGAAAGTATACGCGGCGAGTTGAATTGCAAGTTCAAGGTTCGACAATGCACGCGGAGGACGCAGAAGACTTTGAAAAAATTATCGCGCAGTATCGCGGCGACGAGCGGCTGAGCTTTTTGCACAAGGGCTTAATCGGCGCGGAGTGGCAACGCGCAATTATGGGCGTCGACGCGCTGTTAATGCCGTATTCTGCGCCGCGCTATCGCTATCATTGGGGCGGAATGCTTTTTACCGCGATAGGTTTTGGTAAGCCCGTCGTTGCTAGCGACGACATGAACCCCGAAGTTTTCGCGCTGTACAAAGTCGGCGAGACCTTCGAGAGCGGCAACCTCGACGACTTGGCGCGTGTGCTTGAGATTTTTATTAACGACTTCGACAAAAACTTTCCGACCTATGAAAAAAATCTCCGCGCGGCGGGCGAAGACTTCTCGCCGAAAAATTTTGCGCGTCGTCTCGAAAATATCATTCTACATTAAAAAACCCTCCGACATTTTGCCGAAGGGCTTTTCATAAAAAGAACCTCATA
>CAMYWI010000062.1 GCA_947302675.1 uncultured Selenomonadales bacterium
GAAGTTTCTTCCAATTCGCCCGAAATTGGCGGCGCGGGTCAAAACGTCGAGGCTATGATTGAAGGCGACGACGTGGAAATTTCTTTCAACGTGGCGTACATTTCTGACGCGCTTAAAGTTATCGACAGCAAGCAGCTTGATATTGCGCTCAACGACAAGTTCAGCCCCGCCGCCTTCACCGAGCCTGGCAACGACAATTATATTTATATCGCCACTCCCGTCCGCGCTTAAATGATTGTCACAGAAATTTTTCTCAAGGACTGGCGCAACATCGCCGAAGTGAATTTTTCTCCCGACGCCGCGACAAATATTTTTCTCGGACAAAACGCGCAGGGCAAGACGAATATCCTTGAGGCGATAAATTTTGCGTCTCTGTTGAAAAGCCGCGCGGGCAAGGAGTTGGAGCTGATTCGTTGGGGCGAGCCGAGTGCGATTTTGAGGATAAACTTTCTCAAGGCGGGCGTCTCGCACGAGTTGGCGATTGAAATTTCTCAAGAGCGCAAGCGCAGAATTCTACTCGACGCCAACCCGATTCGCCCGCGCGAGCTTTTGGGCAAGTTAACGTCGGTATTCTTTTCGCCCGAAGATTTATTTATGTTCAAGAGTTCGCCCTCGACGCGCAGAAAATTTCTCGACGCGCAAATTTCGCAAGTACACACGGCTTGTCGAGTTGCGCAACGCCCTGCTGAAAAAAATCCGCGACGACGAGGCGCAGGCTGACGAACTCGACCTCTGGGACGAACAACTTGCCACCGCCGCCGAAAAAGTCATCAGCAAGCGGCTGACTGCGGTTTTCAAATTAAATTCTTTGGCAAACTTCATGCAACGGAAAATTTCTGCGCAGTCGGAAGATTTATCGGTCGTCTATGACCTGCGCGGGTTTGATTCGCAGGGAAATATCGCGGCAAATTTTTTGGAAGGACTTAGGGCGCGGCGGCTCAAGGACATACAAAGCGGCTCGACGAGTTTCGGACCGCACCGAGACGATTTGAAGTTTTTTATCAACGGGCGGGAGCTGAAACTTTTCGGTTCGCAGGGGCAACTTCGCACGACGGCACTTGCACTTAAACTTTCCGAGTTGCAATTTTTAAAGTCGGAGACGGGCGAATATCCGCTGTTGCTACTCGATGACGTGATGAGCGAGTTGGATTCGGGGCGGCGCGAAATGTTGTTGGAGTTCCTGCGCCGCGAGGAGATTCAAACGCTGATAACGGCGACCGACCGCGCCTACTTCCCGACGCAAACTTTCGGGAAAATTTTTTCGGTCAAGGCGGGGAGTTTGGCAAATGGAGCTTGAAAAGTTTCTTCGTGAAAAAATGCGTGCGCTCGGCGCGACGACCTACAGAAGATTTCTCTGCGCGGAGGTCATTCATCATTGGCGCGAGCTGGTCGACGAAAATATTTCCGCAAAGGTCAAGCCAGTCAAGATTGAGCGCGGCGTCATGTTCGTCGATGTGCGGAGTTCGGCAATGCGCGACCAGCTGAAATTTTTCAAGGAAGAAATTATCGATGCTATTAACTCAAAGTTCGCGCAGGAGGAGCCGCTCGTCAAGGAGATAAAAATCGCGTCCGCCTTCCAAATCGCCGAGTTGCCGCCCGAACCGCCCGCGCAGGTCGCCGAATCAAAACTCAAGCTTGAAGACGTAACTTTAACGGCGGAAGAAGTTCAGCATTGCGAGGAGCAGGTGCAAAAAGTTTCCGACGAAAAACTTCGGCAAACGGTTCTGCAAACGCTGTTGGGTCATGCGCGAGTTCAAAAGTTGCGGCTTGCGCACGGCTGGCATAAGTGTTTGAAGTGCGAATCACTCTGCGCGGCGGAAGAAATCTTTTGCGACGTTTGCAAGATAAAAGAGCGCGAGGCAATGACCAACGCGCTCTTTAAAATTTTTTTCGACGCGCCGCAACTCAAGGCTTGGGAGGCGCAAAAACTTTTGGTAAAAGAAATGCCGCACATGCAAGCCGAGTGTTCGCTCGCGGCAGTGGAATCCGCGCGGACGTCGCTGATTCAAAAGGTCGCGAGCAAAGTTCATATCGGCGACGAAACCTCACCCGACGCCTTGAAACTCGTCGCGCTTGAAAAACGCTTGTCGCTCGACAAACTCACGCCCGCAATCGTCAAACGCGCCCTTGTCGATTTGCAATTCAACTTGGCGGAGCAACCCAAAATCCAACGCTACAAGCTCAAGTCAAAGTCAAATCAGCCGTCGTCGCGTTAACCGCTCTAACTAAATCTTGCGGCGAAAGAATTATCTGCATCCCGCGCAGACCCGCGCTGATTGAAATTTTTTCCAATGTCAACGCGCGGCTGTCCAAGTACACGGGATAATTTTTTTTTGCTCCGAGCGGCGAACAACCTCCGCGCATGTAACCTGTTAGCGGCAAAAGTTCTTTCAGCGCAATCATCTCGGCAGACTTGTTGCCGCTCGCCTTCGCCAACGCTTTTAAATCGAGTTCGTCGCCGCCGCCGATAACCGCCATGATTATTCCCGTCTTGTCGCCGCGTGCCACCAGCGTTTTGAAAATCATTTTAATATCAAGCCCGCTGACCTGCGCGACGTGCACTGCCGACAAATCGTCTTCGTCAACCTCGTAAGTTTTAATCTCGTAGCCAATGCCAAGCCCGTCGAGAATCCGCGCGGCGTTGGTCTTTTTTAACTTCTTGCCCAAGAAATTTCTCCGCCCTCCATTAAAACTATCAGCTTGATGCATAAAAGATATTGCTCGCGCTTGTCCGCTAAAAAATTTTCCATAGCAAACTTGAGGAGCTGAGACGTTAATACCTTCTTAAATTCGGGGTCGACAGGATAACGATTCTTTTCCGTGTTATAGAATAACGTGCACATTTCCGAAGCAGGAAGCTTTTTGAGTGACTTCAAAGCCATTTGCGCGGAAAGTACCAAAAGCTCCGTCGCCTGTGAAAGAGGTTTCTTCATTGTAAGTTCCCAAAGCCGCATTAAAGCCGCGTCGCAACCGCTGAAGTCTTCCGTCACGAGAAATTTCTTCATGAACAGCCGCGCCGATTTTATTTGCTAACAAAAGACAAATCGCCTGATCCGTGACACTGTGCATATCAGTAAATCGCTCATCGAATTGAAAATTTTTGTCGCGATAAACCCTGTCAACCAGTTCAACCAGCTCTTTATGCCTGTCGTACTGGTGAACAACCGCAGGCACGCCGCCATCTCCGCGCAGAATGAAATCGCCGCGAATCTTGTTGTCCTTGATTAGTCCGTTCGTATAAATCGCGCCGCTGTAAGTGTCAATCTCAATCAAATTTTCAATCGGCACAAGCTTGTTGTGGAAGAGATAATTAAAAGCCGCTTGGTCGTAGGCAAATTCCCCCATTCGCGGGTCGTCAGTCAAAAGTTTTTCAAGAAAAATTCTTATCTCGTGCGGCGTGCCGATAAGAGAACTGCCCGCGCAAATAATTTTTTTGTCTAGGAGTTTATCTGCCTCTTCTTTGCCGAAAATTTTAGCAAACCAAATGTAATTCCACACAAAACCAGACTTGCTACCGCGAAGGTCGTCGTCTTCATATGCATAGCCGAGAAAATTTGAATAACCTTTGAAATGTTCAAAGATTTCGCCTTGAAAAATTACGTCGCGCGTGTCTGTTATAAAAATTTGCTCGTACTCGTCGCCGTGCGCATCTATATAACGCTTAAAATTTCTGAAACGAACAACCCCGTCAAGCGTCGTGTACTCAAAAGGCTCAATCTTTAACGCGCCTTTCGCACAACGTTGTAATTTGTCGAGAGTAAAATCCGAAATATTTTTAAGAAAAAGCACAAGCTCAGTATTTTTAGCGTACCTTGCAAACGACGTGACGAACGGCTCCAAAGTACTCCAATCGAAACCACTTGCCGTGCCCATAACTAAATTTTTCATTGGATAATCGTCTCCAGTGCAATTTTAATCATGTCGTTGAAGGAAGACTGCCGCTCTTCGGGCGTACAGAATTCTTTTCTCAACAAGTCGTCGCTGACCGTGAAAATCGCCAATGCTTGAACCTGCGCGGCGGCGGCGTGAAGATAAAGCGCGGCACTCTCCATTTCCACAGCCAAAATTCCATAACGGCGGAGCTTGTCGTTGAAAGTGTTCTTGCCGTCGCCAAAAGTCCCGTTAATGTCGTCGTAGTCGTTGTAGAATAAATCGGTGCAAATGACATTGCCGACTTTGACGGGCAGATTTAAATTCTTCGCGGCGTCAACAGCTTTGCTCAACAAGTCAAAATCGGCAAGCAGGGAAAAGTTCACCGCGCCACCAAAAACTTGGTTGACGATTGAAGAATCAGTCGACGAACCTTGCGCAATCAACACGTCGCGTAGGCGAATGTTCTCGTTCATGCCGCCGCACGTCCCGACGCGAATCAACTTCTTCGCGCCGTAAACTTCAATCAGCTCGTGCAAGTAAATCGAAATCGACGGGATGCCCATGCCCGTTGCTTGAATCGAAACGCGCTCGCCCTTATATTTCCCCGTGAACCCGAAAATATTTCTAATCGCGGTGTATTGATAAACGTCTTCCAAAAAATTCTCCGCAATGATTTTCGCGCGAACAGGGTCGCCCGGCAACAAGACGCGCTCGGCAACTTCGCCGACTTTCGCCGCAATGTGTATGCTCATAAAAATTTCCCCTTTAAAATTTTATCAGCAGATTTTTTCAACGCAAATAAAAAAATTCCTGTCGATAAAACTTGTCGCGGCGGCGGCGGTTGTGATATAATTCGTCCGAAAAATTTTTACCGCACTTTTCGAGAGGAGTGTATCAGTATGAAGTTGCCAAAAATTTTTAAACGAGTCGTGACTGCCGTCTGCGCTGTGGCGTTGGCAGTCGGAATCGCGGGTTGCGGCGGCGGTTCGGGCGAGAAGGAGCAATTCATTAACATCGCCACCGGCGGCACCGCAGGCACTTATTATCCTATCGGCGGGGCTATTGCCGAAGTCCTCAACAAAAACGGCATGAACGCCTCCGCGCAATCGACCGGCGCATCCGTCGCCAATATCAACATGCTCAAGGACAAGCAGGTTGAACTTGCAATCGTTCAGAACGACATAACTTATTACGCGGTCAACGGCGAGGAAATGTTCAAGGAAGGCGGCAAGATTGAAAACCTCTACGGTATTGCCTCGCTCTATCCCGAAACTTGCCAATTCGTCGTCCGCGAAGACTCCGGCATTAAGTCAATTACCGACTTGAAGGGCAAGCGCGTTGCAGTCGGCGCGGCAGGCTCCGGCGCAGAGGCAAATGCTCGCCAAATTCTCGAAGCTTACGGCTTGACTTATAACGACGTTGATGAGCAATTCCTTTCCTTTGCCGAAGGCTCCTACGCGCTCAAAGACGGCACTGTTGATGCGGCGTTCGTGACCGCTGGTTACCCGACCGCCTCCGTCCAAGATATTGCGTCGCAGAATAAGATTCGCCTCCTGCCCGTCGGCGACGACCAAATCAAAGTCCTTTCCGAGAAATATCCTTTCTACACCAAGACGACTGTCCCCGCCGGCACTTATCAAGGTTTTGACGAAGAGATTCAAACCGTCAGCGTAATGGCGATTCTCGTTGCCAACGACAAAATCGACGCGGCTCTCGGCGAGAAACTCACCAAAGCGATTTTCGATAACACTGACAAAATCGCGGCGGCGCACGCGGCTGCCAAGAGCATAACCAAAGCCACCGCCCTTGAGGCTATGGACTTCATCAAAATGAACGAAGGCGCGGCTAAAGTTCTCAAGTAAAATTTTTGTGACGAATAGATTTATCGGGGCGTCGAAAAAATTTCGGCGTCCTATTTCTTTGGAGGCGGCATGACTAGTTTTATCGTGACGACGACGCGCAAAGCGGACAATGAAAATTTTGCCCGTGAGATTGCTCAAAAGCTCGGCGGACAATTCGTAAGGCGCGAGGATTTTTCCCTCGACACGCTCAAAAAGATTCACGGCGCGGAAAACATTCTTTTGGTCAAAAAAAATTCCCTCAGCGTTGTGACTGCAGAGGGCGAGTTATTTTTTCATCCGAACACGGCGCATTTGCGGATAAAGAATCTGCGCGGCGGCGAAGGCGACCGATTGATTGACGCTTTGAAAATTTCAGCCGACTCAAAAGTTTTGGATTGCACGCTCGGCTTGGGGAGCGATGCCATTGTCGAAAGTTTTATCGCGGGCGAGGCGGGCAAGGTCGTCGCACTTGAAGTCAATCCGCTCATTGCCGAAGTCGTCAGTTACGGCTTGAAAAATTTTTCGGAAGATAGCCCGCACATTCTGGAGGCAATGCGCCGCGTCGAAGTCATCAACGTTGACTGCGCGGAGTTTTTGAAGACTTGCGCGGATAATTCTTTCGACGCGGTTTACTTTGATCCGATGTTCCGCCGCCCCGTCAAAAAGAGTTCGGGGCTTAATCCGATTCGCCCGCTCGCCGACGCCCGCCCTTTGACCGCAGAAATTATTAGTGAGGCTTGTCGCGTTGCAAAGTTCCGCGTCGTCATGAAGGAGCATTCGGGCAGTGGAGAGTTCGCGCGGCTCGGCTTTAAAATTGTTGACGGCGGCAAGTACAGTTCGGTTGCCTTCGGCGTCATTGAACTTTAAGTTTTTCACAAGCGTCGCAAAGATTTTTCAACGCCTCCGCAAAACTCGGATTAAGTTGACGTGCTTTGGCGAAGTCTTGAATTGCTTGCAGATATCTTTCTAAAGCGCAGTAAGCAAGCCCGCGATTGTTATACGCCTCAGCAAAATCCGCCTTGAGTTCGATAGCCTTGTTGAAGTCTTTAATCGCCGCGTCGTATTCTTCCAACTTGTAATGAACGACGCCGCGATTGTAATAGGCGTTGGCGTCAGAAGAATTTAACTCGACAGCTCGATTAAATTTATCCCACTCCCTAAAAAGGATTATCTTTTGATAAAGCTCAGCGGGCAAATTTCTTTCAAACGACGAATCCAACTCAACTGCTTTGGCGTAGTCGCGAATCGCCTTCCCTTTATCGCCCGACTTGTCGTAAGCGCAAGCGCGATTGTAATATGCCGGCGCATAATCAGGATTGATTTTGAGAGCCTCGCCGTAATCTTGAATCGCCAAATCATACTTTTCCGAATTGTAATGAGCGAGACCGAGATTATTGTATGCCTCAAAAAATTTCGGATTATTCATGACCGCTGCGGTATAGTCTTCAATCGCTTGCTCGTAATTTTTTTTGCTATAATACGTATCGCCGCGATTGTTATACGCTTCGGCGTAGTCGGGCTTTAACTTGACGGACTCGCTGAAGTCTTGAATCGCCTCGTTATACTTTCCTGCCTTGTAGTGAGCAATGCCGAGATTGTTATA
>CAMYWI010000063.1 GCA_947302675.1 uncultured Selenomonadales bacterium
CTGAAACTTTGTTTAAAGTTGGGGCGCGGCTTGGCGAGTTTGATTTGGATTTTCCTTCCCGCTAAGCGTAAAAGAATCGCGACGGAAAATATCTGCCGTTGCCTCAACGTCTCGCAAGAAGAATCTGCGCGGATTGCAAAGGAAAGTTGGATTCAGTTCGGCTCAATCTTTGTCGAAGTTCTTTCCTTCCCAAAGCTCAAGGAAACTATGGCGAGCCATGTTAAAGTTATCGGGCTGGAGCACTTGACGCGCTATAAAAATTCGTCGGAACGCGGCGCAGTCATCATGACTTGCCACAGCGACAACTGGGAGCTTATGGGCGGTGCTTTCGCGCAAAACGGTATCCCGCTCGTCGGCGTCGCCAAAAAACAAAAATCTGCCGACGCGGACAAATTTATCAACGAGTTCCGAACGCTCATTGGTATGCACATCACCTATCGGAGCGGCGTTCGCGAAATGTACAAAATGCTTGACGAGGGTCATTTTATCGGTCTGATTATGGATCAAGACGTCGGGCGCGATGACGGCGTTGTTGTGAAATTTTTTAACAGGGCGACAAACTTTGTGACGGGCGCGGCGTCAATGTCTCGCTTTAGGAAAATTCCTATCTTCCCTGCATTCATGCATAAGAATCCCGACGGCACTCACACGTTAGAAATTTCGCCGCCGCTTTACGTCGAGAAGACTTCCGATAAACACGCCGATATAAAACGCATGACGCAACGGCTCGCGACGTTGATTGAACAGCACGTCAGAAAATATCCCGACGAATGGTTTTGGTTGCATGACCGTTGGAAGTCCATGCGCTTGGAATTTGAGCCGGAGGAGGTCAAAGAGTTTGAAAAGGATTTGGGCATTGATAATCGCGGCGATTTTTATTATTCCTGCGAACGTCAGCGCGATTGATTTCCCTGTGACTTCGCCCTTCGGCTGGCGCGTTCATCCGATTTCGGGGCAATGGAAATTCCATTCGGGCGTGGATTTGGGCTACGACTACGGAGAATATATCGGCTCGCTCTTCGACGGGCAAGTTGTTATCGCCGCCAACCTCGACGACGGCTACGGCAACCAGGTTTTGATTTATCACCCCGCGATTGACTCTTACACGCGCTACGCTCACTGCAGTACTTTGCACGTGGCGGCGGGGCAACTCGTTCGCGCAGGTCAAATTATCGCGCAGGTCGGGAGCACGGGCTATTCAACGGGTCCGCACTTGCACCTTGAATATATTGTGCGGGTCAACGGCGTTTATCAATACGCCGACCCGCTGAGTTTGTGGTAATAGAAAACGGAGACGCCGCGCAGGCATCTCCGATATTTTTTTAGTTACGAGTAAAAGTTTTGTCAACAACGTCGCCGACGCCGCCGAGCACGCCAAGACTTTTGCCGCCTTGAAAGAATTCGACTGCGCCCGCGTTGCCGAGACGGAAGTTGATATTGTCCTTGCCCTCCCACGTGAGAGTTTGACCGCCCTCGACGACGCCCTCTTGAACAACTGCGCCGTCAACCGTGACGAGCAACCAGCAACGGTCATTGAAACGCGCTTGAACTTGAACGCTGTCGGAAGGAGCAGGGTTGGCATTGGCGACGGGCGTCGGGTTTTCGGCGGGCGGTTCTTCGGCAGGTTGAGTTTGTTCAATCGGCGGCTCGACCTTTGCAACTTCGCCGTCCGAACTCGACAGCCACGACCACGCGCCGCCCGCCAGTACCGCGATTAACACAACCGCCGCGATTATCAATATGCCCGACGAACGATTTGATTCTTGTTGAATCGAATAGCCGAACGGTTTTTTCTCCTGCTTGACGGGTTGCGGCTCGGATTTTTTTTCTGGCTCCTGCGCGGCGGTTTCGTCAGTCGCGGGCGGTTCGTTTTCGGCGGAAAGTTCGGCAATGTCGCCCATGAATTCCTTAACCGTCGCATCAGGGTCAAGCCCAAGAAATTTCGCGTAGTTCTTGATGAAACCTTTGGTATAAACTGTGCCCGGCAGTTTGTCGTACTCGCCGTTTTCGATAGCTTCTATGTAAACAGCGCGGATACTGGTGCCCTGTTCAATGTCGTCGATTGTCAAATTTTGTCGTTCGCGCTCCTGGCGCAAGGTGTAGCCTACCATTTCTAACATCTCCCTTCGGGCGCATTATAAACGACCAAATTTAAAAATACAAGCAGTTAATTTCCCGTCAAGCGATTGGCGCAAGCTTTGAACTCCGCGCAGATTTTTTCCTCGTCCAAAGTTTTCAGCTCGCGACCTTGCATTAAAATTTTGCCGTTGACTATCACCGTGTCGACTGCCGCCGCGTTCGCCGAGTAAACCAAAAGCGATGCAGGATTGTAATTCGGTTGCCACTCGACGCCGTTCATGTCCCACAAAACTATATCAGCCTTGCTCCCGACTTCCAATTTCCCGACGTTTTTCAAGCCCAAAGCCTCCGCGCCAAACTCCGTCGCCATTTGAAGAGCCTGCGCGGCGGGAACGGCTAGTGGATTCATGCTCTCGACCTTCGCCAAAAGTGCCGCAAGCCGAACTTCTTCCAACATGTCAAGGTTGTTGTTGCTCGACGCGCCGTCCGTGCCAAGTGCAACCGTTATTCCCGCGTCAAGGAGTTTGGTCACGGGCGCAATGCCGCTCGCGAGTTTCAAGTTGGAGCCGGGGTTGTGCGCCACGCGAATTTTTTTTGCCTTAATGATCTCAATCTCGGCGTCGCTCAACCAAACGCAATGTGCTGCCAAAGTTCCACTATCGAAAAGACTGGTCTCGGCAACGACTTCAAACGGTCGCTTGCCGTAATTTTTTATGCAGTCGTCAATCTCGCCTTGCGTTTCGTTCATATGCATGTGAATTTCCGCGCCGAGCTTTTGAGCCGCCGCCGCAACCTTTTTAAGATAAGCGGGCGGGCAAGTGTAAATCGCGTGCGGTCCAAGCATGACAGTTATCCTGCCGTCCGCCGCGCCGTGAAAATTTTTGTACAGCTCGACGTTCTCGGCAAGTTTTTTGTCGCCGTCAGCAAAACTTATCAGCCCGCGACTTAAACTCCCGCGCAATCCCGATTCGTCAACGACTTTTGCGACTTCTTCCATATTCGGTCCGTACATATCGGCGAAAGCAGTCGTGCCACCGCGAATCATTTCGACCGCCGCAAGTGCCGCGCCCCAATAAATATCTTCGCGCGTCATCTTCGCTTCGACGGGCCAAATATCTTTCTGGAGCCAATCCATTAAAGCCTTGTCGTCGGAATAACTGCGGAGCAAAGTCATTGAGGCGTGCGTGTGCGCGTTAACAAGTCCGGGCGTCGCAAAAAATTTTGGAGCTTGAGTGCTCGGCGTTATCTTGGAAATTTTGTCGCCGTTAATAAAAATATCAGCCGTCTCGACCGCGCCCGAAGGCTTGAGCATTTTCACGCCGCGAATCACGAATTCATTATCCATTTACATTCCTCCACTTCAAATTTTGATTGAAAACATTTTAGCACAGCGCGTCGAAGTAGCAAAGATTTAGCGGGCAGAATATTTTTTGTGCTTTTCGCCGATAACTGATATAATCAATCAAACGGTTAAGGAGGCTTTAAAATGAGCGAAAATCATCAGCTGTTTGGCATGGAGGACTTGCGCGGGAAGTTGTACGAGCGCGGCTACAAAATGACGCCGCAACGCAAGGAGATTCTTCAAATTTTCGTTGACCACTCGGATTATCATCACATGAGCGCGGAGGACGTTTACGGCATTTTGCGCGAGAATCAATCGGAAATTGGCTTGGCAACAGTTTATCGCGCCCTCGATTTGTTGAGCAAGCTGGGAATTCTCGTTCAAATCGACTTCGGCGACGGCTGCGCCCGCTACGAACTTAACACCACCGACCCGAAAATTCATCACCACCACCATTTGATTTGCCTCAAGTGCAAGAAAGTTATCGAGTTCGAGGAAGATTTACTCGACGATTTGGAAAGTGACATTGCCAAAAAATCTGGCTTTGAAATTCTCAATCACGAGGTAAAATTTTTCGGCTACTGCAGTGATTGTCGCGAGGAGGTTTGAGCTTTTGAGCGTCGATATAAAAATTCTCGGCGACGATTTTTCAAAGGTTATCGGCGAAGTCTTGCGCTCGCTCAACGTCGCGACCGCCGGCTTTGACGCTTTGGAAATTTTTAATGAAGTCATTGGCAAAAAAGTTATTACGCGGATAAAAGTTTCAAGCGGCGGCGGCGAGAAGATTTTTAGAAAAAGTTTGCTCGCCCGCGAGGACGAGAGATTCGGCGCGGAAGTCAATCGCCTTGTCAAAAAAAATTTGTACGTGTTGCTTGCCGATAACTTCGGGCTTAATCGCGTTCCCTATGGAATTCTTCACGGCGTGCGTCCCACGAAAATTATTCAGCGTTGGCTCGACGAGGGTTACGGTGTCACAAGTCACGGCGTCATTGACCGCGATAAAATTTTTCGCCGCATTATCGCCGACTTCCTGACCGACCGCGATAAAGCCGCTCTGCTGACCGAAGTCGCGATTAGCCAGCTCCCGATTCTCAAC
The DNA here is from genome assembly GCA_947302675.1 of uncultured Selenomonadales bacterium. The sequence goes on from CAMYWI010000063.1 coordinate 4,518, forward strand.
CGCGACGCGAAAAATATCGGCGTGTACGTCGGCATTCCCTTTTGCAAGACGCGCTGTCTTTATTGCTCCTTCCCCGCGAACGTCCTGCCCGCCGAAAATAAAATCGCCGAGTTCATGAAAATTTTGACGCGCGACATTGAGGCGGCGGCGGACGCGATTAATCGCTACGGCTTGAAAGTGCAGACGATTTACATTGGCGGCGGCACTCCGACTGCCCTGCCCGAAAATTTTTTTGCCGAGATGTTGGCGACGGTTCATAAAAATTTTGCCTGCGCGGGCGTCGAGGAGTTCACGGTTGAAGGCGGGCGACCCGATACGATTAACGCTGAAAAAATTTCCGTCATGAAAAATTTTGGCGTCACGCGCGTTAGCGTCAACCCGCAGACTATGCAACAGCGCACGCTTGACTTTATCGGGCGCAAACACACCGTCGAAGATTTTATCCGCGCCTTCAACGACCTCCGCGCGGCGAGCGATTGGAAGATAAATACCGATTTGATTTTGGGCTTGCCCGGCGAAAAGCTTGACGACTTCAAGGACAGCTTGACAAAAGTTTTGGAGCTTGCGCCGGACGATATAACCTTGCACGCATTGGCGATTAAGCGCGGCTCGAAACTGCAGACGCGCCTTGCCGACCAGATAAACAAGCTTGAAGATTTCAACTTGCCGAGTGATTCTGAAGTTTGCAAAATGGAGGCGTTCGCGGAAAAACTTCTGCGCGGTGAAAATTATTTGCCGTATTATCTTTATCGGCAGGGCTATTCGCGCGGGCAGATTGAGAACGTCGGCTGGTGCAAGCGCGGCGCGGCGAGCATTTACAACGTGCAGATAATGGGCGAGCGTCAAACGATTTTGGGCATTGGCGGCGCGGCGTCGACCAAAGTCCCCGACCCTTTCAACAAAAAAATTCAGACGGCGTTCAATGCAAAGGACTTGGCGACTTATCAGCGCGACGTTGAAAAATACATTGCGCGGCGCGAAAAAGTTTTGGCGGCAGTTTATGGAGGAGGAGATTAAAAGATGAATTACGTCTCAAAGGACGACCTGATTGAAATTTTTTTCGACACGGAGAATTATTGCAAGACCGACGAGAATTTGAAGCGGGCGGTTGCGGATTCGATAAAGGGTACGCGCTTTTACGCGGCGGAAGATTATCCGCCCTTGCCCGAAAAAAGATTCAAGAAAACTATCGTGACGGTGGTCAAGCGTCGCACGTTCGACGCGGCAATTTCCATGCAGAGAAAATATTTGGAGCTTAGGATTGCCGTGCACAACTTCGCGTCGGCGACCAATCCTGGCGGCGGCGTCAAGCACGGTTCGCGGGCGCAGGAGGAGGCACTGTGCCGTTGCTCGACGCTTTATCCCGTGCTCAACACCGAAGACAACTGGAAAAAATTTTACAGCGTCAATCGCGAGCGCGGCAACCCCTTCTATGACGACGCTTGCATTTATTCGCCCGAAATTATTGTCTGCAAGAGCGACGCTGACCGCCCAGCGCGTCTGCCGCGCGACAAGTGGGATTTGGTTGACGTGATAACGATTGCCGCGCCGAATTTGCGCAAGTTAGCGTTGAGCGACGAGGAACTTTTTGCGTTGCAGGAAAAGCGGATTCGGCACATGTTCACGGTCGTGGCACATCACGGCGCGGAAATTTTCGTGACGGGCGCATTTGGTTGCGGCGCGTTCCAAAATAATCCGGAGGTCGTCGCGCAGGCGTTCAAGAAAGTTTTGCCGGAGTTCGAGGGCTTTTTTAAGGAAATAGTTTTCGCGATACACTGCCGCCCGAACGAGCTTGTAAACTTCGAGACGTTCAAGAAGGTTTTAAAATGAGCGGTTCTCTTACTTTCTTTTGTTGCGCCCAAAAGAAAGTAAGCAAAGAAAAGGGCGTCAGCCCCGCTGTATTTCGCATCACGCGAAATAGCGCGGGCGACCGCGCGTCCATGCGCGGTCGGGTTTGCGCTCCCCGCAACGTTTCTTACAGATTTAAAAAGGAGAAATGAAGTTGAAAATTTCTTTTGCGTCGGATTACGAAGAGGGCGCACACCCCGCGATTATCGAAAATCTTCAGCGGACGAATTTTTTAAAGACGGCTGGCTACGGCAATGACGAGTTCAGCGAATCTGCGCGGGCGAAAATTCGCGCGGCGTGCAAAGCTCCCGACGCCGAGATTTATTTTCTGGTCGGCGGCACGCAGACAAATGCGGTCGTTATCGGCGCGATGTTGAAAAGTTTTGAGGGCATAATTGCGGCGGACAGCGGGCATATTTCGATTCACGAGGCGGGCGCGATTGAACTTGGCGGGCACAAAGTCTTGACGATAAAAAACCGCGCGGGCAAAATCCTTGCCGACGACGTTCGCGCTTACGTTGAAAATTTTTATGCGGACGGCAATCGCGAGCACATGACTTTTCCCAGCATGGTCTACATTTCCCAGCCGACCGAGTACGGCACGCTTTACACTCTCGACGAACTCAAGGCTTTAAGCGCGGTTTGCAGGGAAAAAAATTTGCCGCTGTACGTTGACGGCGCGAGGCTTGCCTACGCTTTGGCAAGTCCGAAAAATGATGTCACGCTTGAAAATCTTGCCGAGCTTGCCGACGCCTTTTATATCGGCGGCACGAAATGCGGCGCGCTGTTCGGTGAAGCGGT
>CAMYWI010000064.1 GCA_947302675.1 uncultured Selenomonadales bacterium
CTCCGACGAAATCGAAGAGCAACTGCGCCGCTCAATGCGCAACGCGGATATTTTGCGGCTAATGGAATTGCAAAAGGGCTTGACGTATTTCAATGCGTCGCTCCGTTCCAATGACGCGGTTTTCGATAAGCTGATGCGCCTGCGCAACAACCGCACGCTCGAAGGCATTCTGGAGATTTACGAGGAAGATGAGGACTTACTCGAAGACATCATCATTGAGAATAAACAGGCGAGAGAAATGGTTGAGATGTACAGCCAAATTCTCTCGCAAATGGCGGATATTTTCTCGTCGATAATCTCGAACAATCAAAACATGGTCATGAAATTTCTCGCGGCAATGACGATTATAATCGCGGTGCCAACGGTCATTGCAAGTTTCTTCGGTATGAATGTGCCCGTGCCGCTCGCCGAAAACACTTCCGGCTTTGTCATAGTCATTGCGATAGCTTTGCTCGCGTCAATCGTTGCGGCAATCGTCTTTTGGAAAAAACACATGTTCTGGGGATAAATCTTTAAGCCTCGTCGGATTGAGCGGCGGGGTTTTCTTTTTCTGCTGATTCTGCTTGAGCTTGAGCCTGTGCGGCGGCCTCTGCTTCAGCGGCGGCTTTGGCGGCTTCTTCAGCGGCTTTCTTAGCCTCATACTCGGCAATCATTTCGGGCGTGCGATAATCTTTATGCGGCTCCAACTCCGCAAGCTGATACAGGAAAATATATTCTTTTGGCTTGTAAAGAATGCTCGCAAGCCCGCGCGCTTTGTACTTGAAATTGCGCTCGGCGTCGGGGTCGTCCATGTTGTCGCGATACTCATTGAGATAATTAATCATCGTCAGGAACGGCGCGGGCAGATTCTTCCGCACATAAACCAAATTATCGAACGAGAAGAACTCAATCATGCTGAAGAATTTTTCCATGAGCTTAAAATATTTCTCCAACTTGTCGGCGGGCGCACCTTGCTCCTTGAGTTGCTTATAGCCGTCTTTCCACGCGAAGAAATTTTCAATCGCCGCGCCAATCAGTTCCTTATACTCTTTGTAAAAATCGACGTGGAAGATGACACTGCGAACGCTGTAGGCAATCGTCTCCGCCAGCGCGTTGAACGGCATCGGAATTTTCGTTTCCAACATGCTGTCGGGGTTCGTGAGGTAATCGACAAAGCTCATGTGCTCGCAATAAGCCTTCCTGCGCTCGGCGTACATTTTCAATTCGTAGAGATTGTCATTGACTTTGCCCATGCCGTGACCGAAACGCAGGAACATAAACCGCTGTTGCTCCTCGAATTTCTGATTTTCTTCGTAGGTGAAAATTTCTTCCGGCTCGTAATTCAAGCCGACAGGCTTAACGAACTCGCGCATTTCCGCCAAAATCTCTCTGTTTTTCAAGCCGTAGTCCTGCAAAAGCTTGTAGCCTTTGGTCGTGAGCTTGTTGACGGCTTGCCAGTAGCAAATGGGCGACAGGTCGGGATCCTCAATGATGATGTCCTGCATGAGTTGCCAAGTATCCATGCTGCGCGTGAGCTTGCCTTTCTTCCTGCGCTTGGCGGTCGGGACGTAATTGCCGAGAAAATCATTGCCGGCGGTGATTGCGGAGGCGTAAACGGCTTTGGTCATTTCGTCGGCGGCTCCGTCCGACATGAACGGTACGGGTTGCCCTTTGAACTCTTCAAGCTCCGCAAGTTCCGGGTCGACTTCCTCGCCTTGCGGCTTTTTATTTTTCTTCTTTTTCTTTTTGCCCTGTGCGGGAGCCGCACCGTTTTGGTCAGCGGGCGCAGGAGTTGCGGGCGCGGCTTGTTCTGCGACGGGTTGCGGCTTGGGTTGGGGTTTCGGTTGCGGTTTGGGTTGCGGCTCAGGTTCGGGCGGCGGCGGCGCGAAAAGTTTTTCCTTCAAAAGGTTGTAGGTGTCTTCGGTGACCGCGCTGAGACGATTGGAAACTTTGATTCCCTGTCCTGTCAAGAAGTCGATGATTTTTTTCTCCTCGCACTCGAACTCCTTTGCAAGTTGATAAATTCTTTTCATTGCCAACTAAAATCACACTCCTAATAAAATTTCTATCCTGTAAAAAAAAATTCTGCTATTTCCCGCGCCGAAGTTGCTCAAGCTTGGCGAAAGCGTCTGCGCCGATTCTGTCCGCGAGTTCATTGCGCTGAACCGGCAAAGTTACATTGCCGAGATATTCTTTGCGCAAATGTTGTTTGGCTCGCTTGACCGCCCGATAAAATTCTCGCGAGGGATGCCGATACGCTCCCGCGCCCAAAATCACGGTCTCAATCGCCGCGTCCGAGCTGACAACATGCACCTCGCGACGCTTGCGAACTTCTTCATAGCTGAGCCGCTCGATAACCTTGTCCGCCGACTCGTTAAAGCCGCTGTAGATAACTCGGAAAAAATCATCGTAAATTTCCTTGCGCTCGTCGTCCTCACTGCGTGCGGCATCGAAGACCAGCGTTATCTCGAATTTCTCATACGCGCCGTACTCGTGAAGGTTGCGAATCAACGTTTCACGCGCCGTCGCCAAATCCTCTGTGTTAATTTCCTGCCAAACATAAATCAAATTGTAGCCGTCAACCAAGTAATGCGGTCGCTTCCTCGTCATGTCCTTTGTCTCTGAGAAAAAATTTCATACATCAGCACCGCGCCCGCCGCCGACGCATTGAGCGAATTGATTTTGCCGACCATCGGGATTTTTATCAGCAAGTCGCAACTTTCGCGCGTCAACCGCCTCATGCCCTTGCCTTCGCTCCCGATTATCAAAACTATTCCGCCCGTCAAATCCGCCGCGTTGAAATTTACTTCCGCGCTCATGTCCGAACCGACGATTTTTATTCCAAGCCCGCGCAGATTCTTTAGCGTTTGTGCGACGTTGACGACCTGCGCAACTTTGACGTACTCCGCCGCGCCCGCCGACGTTTTGAAGACTGTCGCATTGAGCCGAACGCTCCGCCGCTTTGGAATTATCACGCCGTGCACGCCGACTGCCTCCGCCGTCCGAAGTATCGCGCCGAAGTTTTGCGGATCTTCCAACTCGTCAAGCAGGATTATGAACGGCAACTCATTCCGGCTCTCGGCAAGCTCCAAAATTTCTTCAAGCGTCGAGTAATTTACAACTGCCGCCTCCGCCGCCACGCCTTGATGTCGTCCGTCGCAAAGCTTATCGAGTTTTTCTCGGCTTGTAAATTCTACAACAACCCCCGCTGTTTTGGCAAGTGCCAAAATTTTTTGTATTGAGCCGTCGCGCACGCCCTCCGCCATGAAAATTTTGTTGACGCTCCGCCCCGACTTCAACAGCTCCATAACGGCGTTGCGTCCGAAAATTAAATCGTCCAAAGTTATCTCCTCACTTCGGCGCGGCGATAAGCCAAGCCTGATTGCGCTCGCCCTCCGGCAAAATATTATGGTCAAACCACATCCAATAAAAGCGGTCGAGGCTACCAAACGTGTAGCCGTCCTGCGCGTCGTCGGTCGTGTCGTAAGGCTCGGCGAAAATCAACACGTCGTCACCAAGCTCCGCCGTCTTCAACGAATCATAGCCGATTATAACGCGCCAATGCCCGCCCCATTCCACGTTCTCGACAAGAATCGGATTGCCCGCCGCAAGATTTTTCACGACGAACTTTTGAAACTCGAACTCGTCCATAGGCGGCGTGTCGAAACTGCTTTGAACTTTCCAGCCGATACCCTTGAAAAAATTAACCATGTTGCCGAGACTCGTCCCCGCTTGCGGCTTAGTCTCCATGCGCTCAATCAACGTAGCCTCGTCGAAGTCGCGATTGCCGAAAAAATTCAGCACGGTCAAAGCGGCGGCAGGTCCGCAACTAAATTCTGTCGTCTGTTGATAAGTCGGATAGTGCGGCAAGATAATTCGGTCGGCGGTCGAAATCATGTTGTAGAAGTCAATGCGCGGGTAGTAAATCGAATCGGCGTGGTTATTTTCGGCGCAGGCGTTGCCGATAAGCAAAGTCGTCGTCAACGTCGCGGCGAGTAAAAATTTTCTCATAACTTTATCTCCTTGAACGCAGCGGCAAATGCCAGTTCGCAAATTTCGTCGAGTCGCTCAAAATTTTTTCTCAAGTACAAATCTCCGAGCAACGCCTCAAAGCCCGTGCTTGCGTGATACTCGGCAACGGTCGCTTTGCGCGGCGCGTGACTTGTCGCATTTCTTCCGCGCCGAAAAATATCTCGCTCGCCGTCCGTCAAGGAACTTTCTATCGCAGAATAACTTTTCGCCTGCGCGGGAGCCGAAACAATTCCCGCGCTCAAGTCGTGCAAGCGCGTAATGTTGTGCGTGACTTCCAACAGCCGCGTCCGAATGTACAAATGAAAATAGGCATCGCCGATATGCGCCAAGATCAGCGGCGAGAGCGTCTTGATCAAACTTTCTTCCATGTCGCGCCTTGCGGTGTATCTTCGACGACAATGCCCGCCGCCTTGAGTTCGTCGCGAATTTTATCTGCCGTCTTCCAATTCTTAGCGGCGCGTGCCTCTTGTCTCAGCGATAAAATTATTTTCATGAGCGCGTTAATCAGTTCGAGTTCGTCGGATTTTTTCTCCGCCGCCTCGACGGGCACTGGTTGTTCAAACAGTCCGATTATCTCCGCCATTTCCAGATAAATGTCGCGCACGCGCAGGATTATGTCGCCGTCGATTGTCACTGGCAAAATTTCTCCCGTCGTGAATCCTCTGTGATAGTCGCCGATTTCCTTTGCCAACTCGAACATGAAAGTTATCGCAAGCGCGGTGTTGAAGTCGTCTTCCATTGCCGCATAAAAATTTGCAAGCAGTCGCTCGCCTTCCTCGACAAGACCGCCCGCTTGACTGACCGTTATCGCGAAATTTTTCTCGCCCGTGTCCTTGACGAACTCGCCCGCATGAATCAGCCGCGCCAACTCGTCCAGTTGCCAATAAGCCTTCGCGAGCTTGCCGTAAAAATCCTGCGCCTCGATAACTCGCGCCTCGTTGAACTCAAGCGGGTTGCGGTAATGCGTCTGCAACAAAAGCAACCGCACGACTTCGCCTGGATACTTCGACAAAATTTCCTCGACCGTGAAAAAGCCCTTGTTCTTCTTGACCATTTCTTTATTCGACTTGCTGAGCTTTTCGTTGCCGTCAGTGATAAAGCCGTTGTGAATCCAATATTGCGCGAAAGAATTTTCATCGCCAAGATACGCCTGCGACTGTGCAATCTCGTTCTCGTGGTGCGGGAAAATCAAATCGGAGCCGCCGCCGTGAAAGTCAAACTTCTCGCCCAAAAATTTTAATGACATTGTGGAGCACTCGATATGCCAACCGGGTCGACCTTTGCCCCAAGGACTTTCCCAAAACGGCTCGCCCGCCTTCGCCACCTTCCACAGCGCAAAATCCATTGGGTGCCGCTTGCGACTGTCAACTTCAACTCGCGCCCCCGCCATCATGTCGGAGAGTTTGCGCCCACTCAACTTGCCGTAGCTTTTATCCTGCTCGACGCTGTAGAAAACGTCGCCATTATCCAAAACATAAGCAAAGTCCTTGTCGACGAGACGTTGAATCATTTCGATAATATCTTCCATAGTCTCTGAAACTTTGGGATAAAAATCTGCGCGGCGAACGTTGAGCGCGTCCATACTCTTAAAGTAAACGGCGATATTTTTCTCGGAAATTTCTTTCCACGTGACGCCCGCATCATTTGCCGCCTTGATTATCTTGTCGTCAACGTCGGTGAAGTTTTGAACGTAGCGCACGGTGTAGCCGAGCTTTTTAAAGAGCCGACGAATCACATCCCACGTGACGAACGGGCGAGCGTTGCCGATATGCGGCGCGTTGTAGGGCGTGACGCCGCAGCAGTAAATGCTCACCTCATTTTTCTTGAGCGGCTTGAAAATTTCCTTAGTGCGGCTCAGCGTGTTAAAGACTTTAATCATGTGCAATCACTCCTTTAAATTTTCGTCGACGTAGGCGCAAATTTCTTCGGGCGTAAAAATTTTAACCTCCGAATCGGAAAAGCCCTGCATGTTGCGCGTGACAATCCCGTCAAATTCATTGTTGGCGGCGACCGCGTATTGAACCGAGTCCTCGAAGTCCTTCCAATTCAAGGCAAAAGCTTTATGAATGTCTTTGTCGATAACTTTAACAACACCCACGAACTCGAAAATATCTTTGAACATTTTGCGCAAAGCTTGATGATCCTTCAAGTTTTTGTAAGCCAAGTAGTAAATATCCGTGACGGACGACGCCGAGATAAAGTTACTGACATCGTGGCTCCGCGAAAGAGAAACTGCGCGTACACTCATAGAGAAGAAAGGCTCGCGTTTCAGAAATATATCCAAGACGACGTTTGAATCAATCAGCAAATTTAATGCCATGTTTTTCCGCCAACCTTTCTCCGCGCCAATATGCCATGTCTTTCGTCGGGTCAACCAAACCTTTCAAGCAACCCGTAAGTCTGCCCATGATCTCGTCGATTTCTTCAGGGCTCAGTTTTTTGCGCTCCACGACGGGCGCGGCAGGCGCAACGGTGATTTCCACGCGCTGATTGTCGGCGTAGTCGGGCAGGTCGATTATCCCTTTCAAATCGCCGGCGTTCATTTCTTTGCGTACAGTTTTCATGACGCTCACTCCTTTTGTTGATTCTTGTCCGAACCTTTCAAGCAACCCGTAAGTCTGCCCATAATCTCATCAATTTCTTCGTCGCTCAAAATTTTTTTCTCCTCTGCGGGCGCGACGGTAATTTCCACGCGCTGATTGTCGGGATAGTCGGGCAGGTCAATTATTCCTTTCAAATCGCCCGCGTTCATTTCCTTGCGTATGGTTTTCATGGGGACACTCCTTTGCGCAAGAATTATCGCACAAAAATTTTCAATCGGCAAGTTGCGCCTTTGGCGATTTTGATTTAAACTTTGGCAAGATTTTTTGGAAGGGAAGACTGATTTTGATTGAGAAAATTTCGCGCAGAGACTTCATAAAGACAGCCGCCTTAACGACGTTTTCTTTGGCGACGATGAACTTTCCTACGATTCACGCCGCCGAGCCTTGCCAAGTTCGGACGCGGCAGGGAATTTATAATGGCTTTATCGACAAGCGTGGCGTTAAGACGTGGCTGGGCATTCCCTACGCTAAGCCGCCCGTCGGAAATTTGCGCTGGCACGCGCCCGAACCTTTGGAGCCGAGCAATAAAACTTTCAG
>CAMYWI010000065.1 GCA_947302675.1 uncultured Selenomonadales bacterium
ATCTACACGATATCGAACACTCTTTCCCTACACGACGCTCTTCCGATCTGTTCGATTCGGTGTGGAGCGGGTCAAAAATTTTCTCGCCGAGCATTTGAAAGCCGCCGCATATCCCGACAATCGCCGCGCCTTCCGCCGCGCGTTTCAAAATTTTTTCGGCAAAGTGATTCTCGCGCAGATAAATCAAATCTTCCGACGTATTCTTACTGCCAGGCAAAATAATCACGTCCGCCGCGTCGAGTTCGTCAGGAGCCGTCGCGTAGAAAAGATTAACATCAGCCTCGCCCGCCAAGCTGTCAAAGTCCGTGAAGTTCGAGAGCTTGCCGAGCCGAATAACTGCAATTTTAATCTCGCCGTCCGAAGATTTTTTGTCGTCGAGTGAAACGCTGTCTTCGTCATCAATGCCGAGCTTTTCTATGAAAGGCACAATTCCGAGCACGGGCTTTGAAGTTTTCTTCTCCAGAAATTCGACGGCGGGCAAAAGTAAATTCACGTCGCCGCGAAATTTATTTATCACAAGCCCCTTGACCAGTTCGCGTTCGTCGTCGTCCAGAAGTTCAAGCGTCCCGACCAGCGACGCCAACGCCCCGCCCCTGTCGATGTCCGCGACCAAAATCACCGGCGCATTTAAAAATTTCGCAACGCGCATGTTCACAATGTCGTTGGCTTTTAAGTTGACTTCGGCGGGCGAGCCAGCCCCCTCGATTATGATTGTGTCGAACTCGGCGGAAAGTTTTCGCAACGCCGCCTTGACCGCCTCAAATGCTTTTAGCGAGTAGCATTGATGATAAGCCGCCGCGCTCATGACGCCAACCGCCCGCCCGTTGATTATGACCTGCGAAGTTGCGTTGCCCGTCGGCTTTAAAAGTACGGGATTCATTTCGACGCGCGGCGCGAGATTTGCCGCCTCAGCCTGCGCGACTTGTGCCCGACCCATTTCCAAGCCGTCCGCCGTCACGAACGAATTCAACGCCATGTTCTGCGCCTTGAACGGAGCCACGCGCCGCCCTTCTCGATAAAAAATTCTGCACAGCGCGGTTGTCAATATGCTCTTGCCCACGTGCGAGCTTGTTCCTTGAAACATTAAATATTTAGCCATTGTTCATAACCTTTTCAAATCGGAAAAAATAATCTCCACCCGGAAAATCTTCGTCGCCGTCAAAGCGCGGGTCTTTGTGCTTGGGATTGAAAAACTCGACCGCATGAAAGCCGCACTTGTTTATGTAAAAATGCAAGTTGCGTTTCTCGAAGTAAGGCGTCACGGTCTCCCAAATTTTTGTCGCGGGATAACGCGCCTCAATCGCCCGCCACGCCGCCGCGCCAATGCCTTTGCTGTGGCAGTCGACGTTGACATAGAAAAGCGACAGCTCATTATGATTGTCCGCGCGAATCACGACGACCGCCCCGCCGACAATCTCGCCGTCGCTCACAATATCCAAAACCTCCGCGTCCGCCTCCGCAAAAGATTTCTCAACGTCCTCACGCGGGATAATCTCCTTGCCGTCGTCGCCGTAAGTCTCGACCACAGCTTTTTTGAACGCCGCTTGAATGTTCACGATAAAATTTTCCCTGTCAAGCGTCGGGACAAGCTCAATCACAAAATCTCCTCCAATTTTTTTACGTCGACCGCCACGCCCGCCACCGTCAAGAAAACTTTTTCTGCTTGCGCGGCGAGCATTTGATTTGCCAAACCTGCCAAGTCGCGGAAACGTCGTGCCAATCTATTTTCGGGGACAATGCCAAAGCCGACCTCGTTCGTTACAAAAATCGTCGTCGCGTCGGATTTTTTTGCCGCGTCAATTAACTTTTGAATCAGCCCGCGCAGTTTGTCATAAAGAAATTTTTCGTCGTCGCTATCCGCCGCGCAGATAAAGTTGCTAACATAAATCGTCACACAGTCAAAAAGTATCGCGTCGAAATTTTTGCCCGCCTCAAGAATTTTTTCTTCCGCATTGAAAGGAGCATCGAACGTCTTCCAGTTCTCTCCGCGCCGCGACTTGTGAACTTCAACGCGAAACTTCATCTCGTCATCAAAGAGTTGCGCGGTTGCAATGTAAGCCGCTCGCCCGCCGCCGATTTTCAACGCGAGCTTTTCTGCAAATGAACTCTTGCCGCTCCGTGCGCCGCCCGTCACCAAAATTATCTTGCCCAAAATATCTTTCTCCCTTGTCTTTGTAAAAAAGTTTTTATTCTACTTGACAAGCAAAAATCCCTACTTAACCGCCGAAAAAGTTTGACTAAAAAAAGGGTGTGAAGTATAATCAGCGCGTAAAAATTGGAGGGCGTAAAATGAAATCGAACGTTGAAAATGCATTTGAACCCGAAGTTGCCGACGAGTACGCGAAATACGAGACGCTCACCGACGAAGAGCTTATCGTCGAGATAAAGGAGAAGGACGACGCCTCCGCGCTTGATTATCTGATTCATCGCTACCGGAGTTTCGTTCGAGCCAAAGCGCGTTCGTATTTCCTAATCGGCGCGGACCGCGAGGACATCATTCAAGAGGGCATGATTGGTTTTTATAAAGCCGTGCGCGATTTTAAAAGCGATAAGCTGTCGAGTTTCCACGCCTTCGCCGAGCTGTGCGTCACGCGCCAAATTATCACGGCGATTAAAACCGCGACGCGCCAAAAACATATCCCGCTGAATTCCTACGTCTCGCTCAACAAACCGATTTACGACGAAGATTCTGACCGCACGTTGCTTGACGTGATTAGCGGCGTCAAAGTCGCCGACCCCGAAGAACTTATTATCAGCCGCGAAGAATTTTTGACTATCGAAAAGAAAATGTCCGAGATCTTGAGCGAGCTTGAGTGGCAAGTTTTGATGGCGTATCTCGACGGGAAGTCTTATCAGGAAATTGCGCTGAGTTTGGACAGGCACGTTAAATCAATCGATAACGCGCTCCAGCGAGTGAAACGCAAGCTCGAACGCTACGTTGCCAGTCGCGGCGAGACACTCGACATCGGCACGGTCTATCGCGGCTTGTCGACTCTCGACCGTCACATGAAACCAACTGCGACTTTGAAAGCGCACAGCTAGACGTCCGCTGAGGCGTCTATTTTAATTTGGAATTAGGAATGAGGAATTAGGAATTGGGGAAGATTAATATCGATAAAATTTTAAGCAACGGCTTTCAAAGAGACGGCGACAAATTCATTCGCCGCGAAGAAATTTTGAACATGACGCTGACAATTATAATCGACAATCAAGGCTCTGTCACGACAAAAATTATCGACGCGGACGGCGAACCTTACACCTTGCACCTTGTCGAGGGCGCAACCGGAAGTTTCGTTGGCTCCGTCAAAAATGCTTACGAGAAAATTTTAGCCGACGTCGCCGCAAATTGCTTTGACGACGAAATTTTTAAGTCCGCGCAGGCTTTGAAACTCGTTGAATATATCCACGAGAAATTTTCTGACTCGCCGGAATTTCTCTGGGAAAAATTTCCGAACTACGCGGTCTTTCGTCGCAAGGACAATCGCAAGTGGTACGCCGTGATTATGAGCGTGCCGAGAAATAAGTTGCAACTTGACGGCACGGAGGAGCTTGAGATTTTAAATCTGCGCGTCGAGCCGGAGGAGCTTGATAAAATTTTTGACGGCGAAAAATATTTTCGCGGCTGGCATATGAACAAAAAATCGTGGCTGACGTTGCGCCTTGACGAAACTTTGACCGACGAGGAAATTTCTGCGCGGCTGGAAAAAAGTTATTGGCTTGCAAAGAAAAAATAATCTGTGTATGATTATCGCGAGGTGAGCCGCTTTGAAAGCGGCGGAACAGTTGTCGCGTTCGACATTGCAATAACTTTAGCTGATTCACCGCGCTTGCGCTAAAAAATTTTTTGGAAGGATGATAACCTTGAAACTAATCGTGACCGTTGTCGGGCGAGACCGCGTCGGGATAATCGCCGCCGTGACGAAAATCCTTGCCGATAACAACGTCAACATTCTCAGCATCAACCAAAATATTTTGGACGGCTTTTTTAACATGATTCTGTTCGCGGAGGCGAGCGAGAGCAAAATTAAACTCGTCGACCTGCAACAAAAACTGCGCGAGCAGGGCGAGGCTATCGGCGTCGAGATAAAAACGCAGCACCAAGATATTTTCGACGTCATGCACAAAATTTGAGCCATGAAAAATTTTGCCAATCACAACGATAAAAGAGTTCGCGCGGCGTTCGCGGTCGCCAAAGAAATTCACGCGGGGCAAGTCGACAAGGGCGGCGTCGATTATCTCAATCACCCGCTGACCGTCGCGAGCAACGTCGGCGAGAACATTTCCGCGATTATCGTCGCCCTTCTTCATGACGTGGTTGAGGACGGCGATAAAACTTTTGACGACTTGCAGAAAGAAATTCCGTTGACGGCGGACGAGTTGCAGGCGTTGAAACTCTTGACGCACGATAAAAATATTCCGTACTTCGATTACGTCAAGCAGATTAAGACTAACGAACTCGCCGCGCAGGTCAAAGCCGCCGACTTGCGCCACAACTCCGACTTGTCGCGCATAAAAAATCCTGCGGCAAAAGATTTGGAGCGCGTGGAAAAATATCGGCTCGCGTTGGAAATTTTGGGGAGGAAAACTTTTGATAACGATTGAAGATATTTTGGAAACAAACCGCATGATAACCGAAAACAAACTCGATGTGCGCACGATAACTATGGGCATTTCGCTCCGCGATTGCGCTCATCCGAACCTGCGCGACTTCTGCCGCAACGTCTACGATAAAATTACTCGCGCCGCCGAATTTTTGGTCAAGACGGGCGAGGAGATTGAGGCGGAATACGGCGTGCCGATTATCAACAAGCGAATCAGCGTCACGCCGATTGCGATTGTCGCCGAGAGTTGCAAGGCGGAAAGTTATGTGCCGATTGCCGAGACGCTCGACCGCGCCGCAAAGGAAGTCGGCGTAAATTTTATCGGCGGGTTCAGCGCACTCGTTGAAAAGGGTTACACGCAAGGCGACAGAATTTTGATTGAATCCATTCCGCAAGCCCTCGCCGCAACCGATTTGGTTTGCTCTTCGATTAACCTTGCGTCGACTAAGGCGGGCATAAATATGGATTGCGTCCGCGAAATGGGCGAGGTCATCAAGCGCACGGCGGAGCTTACGCGCGACCGTCAAGCTATCGGCTGTGCAAAGCTTGTCATCTTCGCCAACGCGCCCGAAGACAATCCGTTTATGGCGGGCGCATTTCACGGCGTCAGCGAGCCGGATAAAGTTATCAACGTCGGAGTCAGCGGACCGGGCGTCGTCAAGCACGCGCTGGAAGATTTAAAGGGCGCGAACTTTACCGAGATTGCCGAGACGATTAAAAAGACGGCGTTCAAAATTACTCGCGTGGGTCAGCTCGTGGCGCAAGAGGCGTCGCGCAGATTGGGCGTACCGTTTGGAATAATCGACTTGTCATTGGCTCCTACTCCCGCCGTCGGCGATTCGGTTGCGCGGATTTTGGAGGAAATGGGGCTTGAGGCTTGCGGCGCACCTGGCACGACAGCGGCTTTGGCTTTGCTCAATGACGCGGTTAAAAAGGGCGGGCTTATGGCGAGTTCGCACGTCGGCGGCTTGAGTGGCGCATTTATTCCCGTCAGCGAAGATGAAGGCATGATTCACGCGGTCAAGCAAGGCTCTTTGTCGATTGAAAAGCTTGAGGCGATGACTTGCGTTTGCAGCGTCGGCTTGGATATGATTGCGGTTGCGGGCGACGTGAGCGCGGCGACTTTGAGCGGCATTATCGCGGACGAGGCGGCGATTGGCGTCGTCAACAACAAAACTACCGCCGTTCGACTTATCCCCGTGCCCAATGCTAAGGTCGGCGATGTTGTGGAATACGGCGGCTTGCTCGGCTACTGTCCGATTGTTCCCGTCAAAAATCAATGGAGTTCGGAGGCGTTCATTGCTCGCGGCGGCAGAATTCCTGCGCCCGTCAGGAGCTTGACGAATTGATATGTACTCAAGAAATTCAGATTCATTACTTTACTTTTTAATCGGGGTAATGGTATTTGCTTTGGTAGTGGCAATAATACAAAATAACAAGGGCTTGAACGGCGAGTTGACGCGGCAAAAGAAATACACGATTTATCTCGGCACGAATGACAAGGACACGCGCAAGCAGGAAATTCCTACCGAGACGATTCGCGAGCAGATGCATGAAATTTGTATCAAATACGTTGACGGCTACACCGTTTCGGTTGCGGACGGTTTCTATCGCGACGCCGCCGGCAACATTACGCACGAGGTTTCGCTGGTCTACGTCTTTATCGACGTGCCGATTGATTCTGTGCAAAAAATTATGGACGAGGCGTTGATGAAGTTCAATCAGAGCAGTATTTTGTTGGAAGTCAACAAGGAGCGTGGCACTTTTTACAGTGGAGATAAACGAAAACATTAAGCGCGAGCAACTGCGGCTTTTGGAAGAAACATATCGCGGCGCAATTCCCGAACTAAAATTCGGCTCGGTGTTTGAACTTTTAATCGCGGTGATTTTGTCGGCGCAGTGCACGGACAAGCGCGTCAACCAAGTCACGCAGGTTTTGTTCCCGATTGCGAACACGCCCGAAAAAATTTTGCAACTCGGACAAGCGCGGCTGGAGGAGATTATCAAGCCGTGTGGATATTTTCACGCGAAGGCAAAACATATCGTCGAGTCCGCGCAGATTTTGATTGACAATTATAACGGCGAAGTCCCAAGCGATTTTGACGAGCTGATAAAGTTGCCAGGCGTCGGCAGGAAGACTGCAAACGTCGTGACGAGCGTCGCCTTCAAAAATCCCGCGATTGCCGTCGATACTCACGTCTTCCGCTTGGCTAATAGAATGAAACTCGCCGAAGGCAACACGCCGCTTGAAGTCGAACTGGGCTTGCAGAAAATTATTCCGCGCGAGAAGTGGTTGGACGCTCATCACTGGCTGATTTGGCACGGGCGCGAAATTTGCAAGGCTCGCAATCCCAAATGCAAAGACTGTCCGCTGTCAAAAGTTTGTCCGTCGTCAACCGCATAAAAAAATCACCGCTCCCAAAAATCTGAGAGCGGCTTTTTCATTGCAATGGTTAGTCGCGACGCAGAAGGGGCGGCATGGACGCCGCCCTTGAGCCGCGTTTTGAACAGGATGTTCAAAGCGGCACGCCCCCGCGAGGG
>CAMYWI010000066.1 GCA_947302675.1 uncultured Selenomonadales bacterium
CAGAGGAAAACGACTTCATTACCGGAACCGTTTTAAATATTGATGGCGGATATAATGCCAGATAATGAATGACTTTAATTCTTTGCTAACAGCAAGTTTTGAGATATTGAAAGATTAAGAGTTTAAAAGTAGTCGGGTTAGAAAGCCGCATGGCTTTCGTACCGGCGCGGGAGTTGCTCCAAACTTTTGAGGAGTAAAGCGCGACATCTGGATGCAACGTCACGTTGCGCGGGCATAGTTCATCGGTAGAATGAGAGCTTCCCAAGCTTTAGAGGTGGGTTCGATTCCCATTGCCCGCTCCATATGAAAATTCCGGAGGCACGTCAAAGCGGCGTGTCTCCTTAAATTTTACACGGCTTGCTTTTTTTGTAAAGCGTGATATAATTCCCGCGTATTGTTTCGAGGCGACGACTTCGAGGCAAGCAAGGAGAATTTTTTGGTTGTAAGGAGATTTATATATGGCTTTTGAAGACAAAACACTCGTATGCAAGGACTGCGGGAAGGAATTCATCTTCAGCGCGGGCGAACAGGAATTTTACGCGGAGAAAGGTTTCGAGAACGAGCCGACGCGTTGCCGCGACTGTCGCGGAAAGCGTAAACGCACTCGCGAAGGTGGCGAACCCCGCCAAATGTTTACCGTTGTCTGCGCGGAATGCGGCAAGGAAACGGAAGTCCCGTTCGAGCCGAAAAACGACCGCCCCATTTACTGCCGCGACTGTTTCAGCAAGCATCGTCCTGCACGGCGAGCACGGTTCTGATAAATTTATATCGAACAAAAAAATTAGCCCGAAGATTTTTCGGGCGTTTTTTTTTATCAGTTATCATAAAAGTTTTCTGCGTGGCGTCTGCTCGACGTACAGGGCGCGAACGCTTATATCGACCGCGTGCACAATCATTCCCGTCGTGAACTCAATCGCCTCGCGTATGTAAGCTTGCGTCTGCTGAATCAGCGTCGGGATATGACTGCCGTAACTCAGGACGACTTCAAAAGAAATTGTCAAACCGTAATCGTTGTCGCCCTGCAGCATGTGCTTGACCGAAATATTTTTGAAAGTCTTGACGAACTCCCGCGCCTTGATGATTCGTTCGACAATCGACAGTATAACTTTGTCGTCGATAATCAATTTGCCGTAGTAGCTGAACACGGGGCGCACGATTGATTTTTCGCCGAGCTTGCGCCGCTTGA
Organism: uncultured Selenomonadales bacterium; assembly: GCA_947302675.1. The sequence continues at coordinate 1,187 of CAMYWI010000066.1, forward strand.
CCTGCGACTGCTTGAAGAGCGACTGCAACGGATTGACCAGGTAGCCCGAAAAGTGCGGCTTGAGTTCAATCGTCGGCACGGGGATTATGTGCTTGCCCTCCTTGAGCCGGTGAAACTGCGCCGCCTCAATTTCCGAACGCGACGCGATGTCTTCAATGCGCACGATTAGTTGAATCGACGGGAGCTTGAGAATTTTGGCGATTTTGTGAACCATGTTTTCCGACGTGCCGATAACCAAAATTCTGTGCGGTTGGATTTTTTGAATTGCCGCGCGAACTTCTTCGGCGTGACCGGGCAGAACAAAAATTGCTCGTCGCACCGCCATGATTTTGCTTTTCTCGGTCTTGGCGGATTCGCCCGCGATAATGTGCCCGTCCTTAATCAAAATCCCGTCGTCGATAATCGCGTCGGCGTCGTGTTCGCGCGCAACCTGCAAGGCGCGATGACTTTTACCCGTGCCGCTCGGTCCAACAAGCGCAATCACGTCCATTTAATCTCCCTCCCTCAAAAAATCTGTGCTTTGAATTTTTGCGCCGTCGCGAGCATTTCGCGGGCGTTTTTTATTGCGACGGCTGATTCTTCGCCCGACGCCATTCGCGCAATTTCCTTGACGCGCTCCAGTTCGTCGAGTCGTTTAACTTTAGTGACCGTGCGCCCGTTGACCTCCGACTTTGTTATTTGTAAGTGAAAATCTGCCATGCTCGCGATTTGCGGCAGGTGCGTTATGCAAAGGACTTGACGTCCGCGCGAGATTTTTGCGACGGACTCCGCGACCGTTTTTGCCGTGACGCCGCCCAAGCCCGCGTCTATCTCGTCGAAAACCATTGTCTCCGCCGAATCCTCGCGCCCCGCTGAGTTTGCTTTTATCGCCAGTGCGATTCGTGACAGCTCGCCGCCCGACACCACTTTTGACAGCGATAACATTTCCTCGCCCGCGTTCGCAGAAAATTTTATGTCGACCTTGTCGCCGCCGTTTGACGAGAATTTTTCCGTCGGCTCCACGATGATTTTAAATCGCGCTTGCGGCATTCCGAGCCGTCGAATTTCTGATTCAATCGCCGCGCTTAAAGTTTCTGCCGAAGTTCGACGCAGTTTTAAAAGTTCGCCCGCGCAGATTTTTGTTGCCGCCTCAAGCTTTGCAAGTTCCTTTTGAAGTTCCGCAACGTCCGAATCAAAATTCTCCGCCTCCGAAATGTCGCCGCGAATTTTTTTGAGCCGCTCCAAAATCTCGTTGACGCTCGCGCCGTACTTGCGCTTGAGCTTGAAAATCAAATCCGACCGCTCCTGCAACTCGTCTAAGCGTTCGGGCGAAAACTCTAAACCCTCGCCGTAGTCGCGAATTTCCTCGTAAGCCTCGCGCAAATTTATCTCCGCGTCCTCAAGAAGTTTCCGCGCCGAATTCAATTTATCGTCGTAACGCGCAATCTCGTCCAACTTTTTCTCGACACGAGCCAACGCCGTTAAAATATCAAAGTCGCTGTTGTTGAGAATCTGCGCGGCTTGCTGAACGTTCTCTGCGATTTTCTCCGCGTGTGAAAGCTTTTTAATCTCCGCGTCGAGTTGCGAATCTTCATCGGGCTTGAGCTTGGCGGCAGAAATTTCTTTCTCCTGCCAACGCAAAAATTCTAGTCGCTCCAGATTTTCCGCCCGCGCAGATAATTTTTTCTCCAACGCCCGCGCCTTTGAAGTCAGCTCGCGATACAGTTCGCGAAACTTTTCAAGCGTCGCCGAAATTTTTTCGTTGTCTATCAGCGAATAGATTTTTTCCTCGCGAAGGAGTTCCAAACTTTTATTCTGCCCGTGCACGTCAACCAAGTCCGCGCAGATTTTTTTGAGCTTGGCAAGCGTAATCGGTTCGCCGTTCAAAGTGATAGAATTTTTTTCGGTGCGCGAGATTTTCCGTTCGACCGTAAAATTTTTGTCATCGATTAAAAAATCAGCCGCGACGCGAAGATTATCCGCGCCTTTGCGAATTTTGCTCGCGCCCGTCCTGTTGCCGAGAATCGCGCCGAGTGCCTCAATCAAAATCGATTTGCCCGCGCCCGTCTCGCCCGTCAAAATGTTCAAGCCCGCGCCGAATTCGACCGTGACATTTTCAATCAGCGCGAAGTTCTCAACCGTCAAAGTCTTGAGCATTTATTTTTTGCCCGTCGAGCCGCGTTTGGTCAGCGGAATATTTTCTTTGCACAGCGGGCACTCTTCGGGCTTGTAAGTCTCAACGTCCATGTGCAGGAGCGCGAAACTCGGCACATCGCCGAAATTGACCTTGCCGCCCGACCTGTCAACCAACATGCTCACCGCAACCGGCACGCCGCCGAACTTTTTCACAACGTCAATGACCTCGCGAACGGAGCCGCCCGTCGTGACAATGTCCTCGACAATCAAAACGCGCTCGCCCTCGTGCAACGTGAAACCACGACGGAAAGTCATAACGCCATCGACGCGCTCCGTAAAAATTGCGCGGGTGCCAAGAGCCTTGCCGGTCTCGTGCGCCAAAATTATTCCGCCTGTCACAGGTCCGACGACGGTTTCAATCTGCGCGTCCTTGAAGTGTTCAGCCATAGCCTTACAAAGTTTCTCGGTCATTTTCGGATTTTGGAGCACGTTGAATTTCTCAACGTAGTGCGCCGAGTGATTACCGCTAGTCAATTTGAAATGTCCGGTCATAATCGCGCCCGTCTCAACTAACAATTCGTAAACGTCTTTTTCAGTCATGATTGCATCTCCTTTAAAATTTTTTCAGCCGCCGCGCGAGGATTTGCCGCCGCCCTTATCGGTCTGCCGATAACCAAATGCGTCGCGCCGCTTTGAAGTGCCGCCGCCGGTGTAGAAATTCTCTGCTGGTCGTTGATGTCGGCTCCCGCAGGTCTGATTCCCGGCGTCACGATTAAAAAGTTTTCTCCGCAAGCCTCGCGAATCAACTTTGCCTCCTGCGGCGACGCAACTACGCCGTCAAGCCCCGCCGACTGTGCAAGCTTTGCAAACTCAACAACCTGCTCCGAAATTTTCAACGCGCCGCACCACTCCGATTGAGCGATGCTCGTCAGGATCGTTATCGCTATCAACTTCGGACGCTCGACGCCGCGCAGGTCGGATTCTTTTTTCAAAGCCTCTGCCGCAGTCTTCATCATTGTAAAGCCGCCCGACGCATGGACGTTTAAAATGTTCGCGCCGAGATTCATCAAAGAGCACAAGCCACCCGCGACCGTGTTTGGTATGTCGTGCAGTTTCAAGTCGAGGAAAATTTTCTTGTCGCGAGCTTTGAGCCACTCGACCACGCCCGCGCCCACACTGTAAAAAAGTTCCATGCCGACCTTGTAAAAATTCACGCTGTCGCCCAAATCGTCGACGAGTTTTTTAACGTCGTCCATCGTGTGGAAGTCAAGCGCGACAATCAATCGTTCGTCAGCCATATTCAACCCTCCGCCAAAAATATTTCCTTGAAAAATTCTGTGCAAAGCTTTAAAATCCTTTCAATAACCAAAAGAGGAAGTGATAAAAAAATGTGGCGCGGACTTTACACGGCGGCGACCGGCATGATTAGCGAACTCAAGCGCACCGACGCTATCGCGAACAACATAGCCAACGCCGCGACGACCGGTTACAAACGCGATGTGACCGTTCACAAGGAATTTCATCCCATGCTGATTAAGCGCGTCAACGACTTCAACGAGGGCAGTATTCTCGGCGCGAACGGCGCACCCTTCGGCAATCTGGCGGCTCTCGGCACGTCGAAGAAGGACGTCACACAAATTAAAGGTTTCAGCGCAAATCCTTTCTATCGTCCGGGTATCGGCGAACTCGGCTTGGGTGATTATATTGACGAGGTTGCCGTTGACTATCAGCAGGGCGCGATTGAGTCGACGGGCAACACCTTTGACTTGGCGATTGTCGGCGACGGCTTTTTTGCCGTGCAAACTCCCGAAGGCGTGCGCTACACCAGAAACGGCGCGTTCTTCAAAAATTCTCAAGGCTACTTGCAGGACATTCGCGGCTACAATCTGCTTGACACGCAAGGCAATCCGATTCGCATTCCCAGCAACGTCCCCGATTCGCGCGTTGTCGTTACTGGCAACGGCACAATTTCTATTCCAGGCACCGAGACGCAGCTTGACATTCAAACCAACCGTTGGAGTGCCGTCGGCGATATGGATAATCAACAGACGCTCGCGCAGATTCAGTTCGTCGAATTCGGCAATCGTCTCGCCACTCAAAAGCAGGGTGACAATCTTTATTACCTTGTCGACGACAACGAGGGCAACGCGCCTGTCGCGGCGGGCGTCGAACAAACTGTTCGCGAACGAATTATGAATCCTGACATGCAACCGCGCCCCGCGTCGGGAGAAGTCTTGCAAGGTTCGCTTGAAAAATCCAACACCGCGATTGTCTCGGAAATGGTCGAGCTGATTCACAATCACCGCATGTACGACGCGAACGCAAAGGCAGTTCAAACGCAAGACACCATGCTTGATAAATCGGTTAATTCTATCGGCAGTCTCAGCGGTTGAGGGTAGCGCGTTATGATTGAAATCAAAGGCTTAAAAAAATCGTTCGGCGACTTGCACGTTCTCAAGGGAATTGACCTGCACATTGACGAGCGCGAAGTTGTCGTTATTATCGGTCCGAGCGGTTCGGGCAAGTCGACTTTGCTCCGTTGCATAAATTTTTTGGAAGAGCCGACGGGCGGCACAATCACCGTTGACGGCATTCCTATGGACAGCGAGAAAAATATCAACAAAGTCCGCGAGGAAGTCGGCATGGTCTTTCAACGGTTCAATCTCTTTCCGCACATGACCGTTTTGGACAACATCACACTCGCGCCTATGAAAGTTCGCAAAGTTCATCGTTCCAAAGCCGAACAGACCGCGCAGGAACTTCTTGACCGCGTGGGCTTGGGAGACAAGGCGGAGGCTTATCCGAATCAATTAAGCGGCGGACAACAACAGCGCGTCGCAATCGCCCGCGCTTTAGCAATGCAACCAAAAGTTATGCTCTTCGACGAGCCGACAAGCGCGTTGGATCCGGAAATGGTCGGCGAAGTTCTGGACGTTATGCAACGCCTTGCTGAAACCGGCATGATCATGATAATCGTCACTCACGAAATGGGCTTTGCTCGCGAAGTCGGCACGCGGTTACTTTTTGTCGACGGCGGCTATATCGTCGAGCAGGGCAAGCCGCGTGAAGTCTTCGAGCACCCAAAAGAGGAACGCACTCGCGCCTTTCTGTCGAAAATTCTGTAGGAGGTTTGACGCATGAAAGTTGCGATTTGCGGTCACCCGTCAATTGCCCTGCAACTGCAACAAGGTTTGCGAAATGGTAACATAGAGATCAAAGTTTTCATAAAAGACTTTATGATTGAATCGGGCAGGGCGACGACTAATCTCCCGCTGATAAACTTCTTTGACTTCAGGCGGCTCGTGAACGCAGGCGAACTTGACGGCGTAATCATAGCTGATGACGGTCGCACTGTTTTTACAAAAAATGTTGTTAATCTTTGCAAGCTGTATGAGGTTCCAAAGGTCGGAATTATTGACTTAAGATATTTGGATATGCCAATTAATCTTTATTGATTGAACTCAGACAAAGCGTACCTTACTAATCTGGAAACAAATATCATTGATGCTTGTAATTTAAATTGCAAAGGCTGTTCGCATTTTTCGGCTCTTTTTAAGCATGATGAAATTTATCCGCTTGAAAATTTTCGCCGCGATTTGAGTAGACTTTCACAAGTGTGTGATGTCGCGTCTTTTTATCTGCTTGGCGGCGAGCCGTTGCTTCTGCAAAATCTCGACGAATACATAAAAATATCCCGGCAATATTTTCCAACAAGCACTTTGATTATCTTCACTAACGGTTTACTCATTCCTTCGATTTCGCAAAAAGTTCTCGATGCAATAAGAGAAAACAATTTTTTTGTCCG
>CAMYWI010000067.1 GCA_947302675.1 uncultured Selenomonadales bacterium
CGGTGACGACGTAAACTCCATGCTCATTAGCCGTGCCGTCAAGTTCCGCGCCGCTGGTCATTGTCGTGCCGCCAGAAATGCCGTTGACTTCCAGTAGCCCGCGCAGTTCTGCTTGTACGCGGTAGGTGTTGTCGCTCGACGTGAAATGTTCCGTGAAAACTTTGCCGACTAAAGATTCGTCCTTGTCGGCACGCTGTACCGCTTCTTCGGTTAAGGTGCTTGCGAAAGTGAAACCTTCCTCCGCGCTCGTGACAGTGATACCAAGCGGAATGTCTTCGATAAGCTCGAAAACTTTCCCGTCGACAGTAACGTTGCCCGTCTCTGTCAATACGAAAGAATTTCCTTCGCCAAAGCCCGTCGCCTCAACGCCCGCGCCCAAAACGACATTATCGGTTGTGAGACTTACATTGCCCGTGCCCGTGAAAGTCATTCCGTCATATGTAATCGTGTCGTAATCGCTGAGCACGACTTGAACGCCGTCGGAAGTCGTGGTGACGTTCATACCGTTGAGCGTATAGTTGCCTGCCTTTTCCAGCGTGAAGACAAATTCGTCGTCGTTGGCTTTGAAGTTGGAGCCTTCGGAAATAAGTTCGATAGCGTCTTCCGTTTCTGTTGCGTAAATGTCGCTGAACGAGCCGTTTTGAATTTCAACCGTCGTACCGTCAAGATAATCAAGGACGAAAGTCGCGCCTTCGTTGGCTGTGTAAACTGTTCTGTCGTCGGTGAATTGCAAGGAGGCGGTGCCGCCGCTTGTACTTAATTTAGTTGCCCACTCACCATAAACCAAAAGATCAGCCGCCGCGCCGTCGGAAACCGTAACAAGTCCGCCGCTGTAGTTAATCGTGCCAGTGATTGACGAGAATTGGGCAACTTCCAAATCGCCCGTCGTCAAGGCAACTGTCAAAGCGTCGGCTGTCGAAGGCGTAATCGATAAGCCGCCTTCGGGCGTGAAAACGATTGAGCCGCTCGCGTCGGTTAAGGCGGTTATCGTCAAGATGTTGCCGTCCTCGAAGACATTTCTAACAACGGTATCTTTGGCGAGAGTGATTGAGCCGTCGAGCTTGTAAGTGAGCGAGCCGGTCATATTTAGCGAAGTCGTGCGCGTCACGCCGTCGCGAGTAACGGAGAGTTCCAAGCTGCCGTCGTCGGTGCCGGGCGTGAAAGTAAGTCCGTCCGTACCAAGTGAAAGATTGCCGCCCGCCGCGTCGGTCGTCTTGAACTTTACGCTGTAATCGTCGCTAAAGGTAAGTTGCACTTCGGTATCTTTCGCGATATTCAACACGCCGCCCTGTTTAAGCGTGAAGGAGCCGCTCAAAACTTCCAATTCGGCAGTCATTGAGGCAGTGCCGGTGCCGATTTCCAGTTGCAAAGTTCCGTCGCCGGTGTTGGGCGTGATAACCAAGCCTTCGTCGACGATAGCAAATGCGCTGGTCGCGTCGCCGTTCGCCGTCGCCTTGAGAGTGTAGCCGCTGAACGCCATTTCGGTTGAGGTGCCGTCTTTAAGGGTGAGCGTTCTGTTCGTCGGGTCGAGGACAACCGAGCCGTCAACTGAAAGTGCGCCGCCGAAAATCGCGGTGTCGTCGCGCGTGACAACCAAGTTCATTGTGGAATATTCTTCACGCGGATAATTGATTGTGACTTTGCCGTCGTCGGAAGTTTCAAGCCCGACGATAAAAGTTGTGTCGGGCGTGGTGAGTTGGATTTCATAGTTGGCAAGCCCAATCGTCGCGGTAGCGTTGGTTGAATTGTCTCTGTTGTAAACAAGCGCGAAAGTTCCTGCGCTCGGCAAGTAGCTTGTGGTGCCAGTCAGTCTGGCGGGAAGTGCAATGACGGTTTGCCCGTCGCGCACAAGCGACAGCGTGAAGTCGGTCGTGTTCGCCCAGTCGCAGTAGATTATGCCTTCGTCGTCGGTGCGTATGGTAGCGGAAGTGTCCTCAAGCGCGGTAACCTGCAGTTCAGAATTACCTTGCGCCATAGAAATGACGGTTCCTTTTTCAACGGAGAACGTGTTGTTTGTCCTGTCGAAAGTGAACGAGCCGCTTGTCGTGTCGAAGTCAAAAGCCGCGCCAATCAAGCCCATGTTCACGTTAGCTTTGCCGCCCGCGCAGGCTATCGAGTTTTCGCCGACTGTAAGCGTGACATTTTCATCAAGCGGCGTGTAGATAAAGTGTTCCCCAAAAGCTATCGAATCTTCGCCGAGTTGAACTTGAACGCCGTCGACGGTCGTCGTAACGTTCATGCCGTTGAGCGTGTAGTTGCCCGCCTTTTCAAGCGTGAAAACAACTTCGGCGTCGTTGCTCCTTAAGGTCGTTCCCTCAGAGACAAGTTCCGTGTAATCTTCAATATTCTCACCGTAAACGTCGGCATATGAACCATTTTGAATTTCCGTTGTCGTGCCGTCGAGATAATCCACTGTGAAAGTCGAGCCTTCGTTTGCCGTGTAAATAGTTCTATCATCAGTGAATTGAATGGAAGCTGTGCCGCCAGTCGTGTACAAATCAGATTCCCAACCGAAATAATATGAGATACGAGCCTTAGTGCCGTCTGAAGCCGTGATAACGCCGCCGCTGTAAGTGATTGAGCCAGTGATTGACGAGATATTGACAACGTTCAAATCGCCTGTTGTCAAAACAATGTTGAGCGCGTCGGCAGTCGCGGGCGTAATCGTCAAGCCGGTTTGCGGATTAAAAGTGATTGAGCCGCTTGCGTCGGTCAGCGCGGTTATCGTCAAAACGTTGCCGTCCTCGAAAGCATTTTTAAGAACGGTACCTTTGGCAAGCGTGATTGAGCCGTCGAGCTTGTAAGTAAGCGAGCCGGTCACGTCGAGCGAAGCAGTCCGAGTTTCGCCGTTGCGAGTAACGGAAAGTTCCAAGCCGCCGTCTTCCGAGTTGGGCGCGAAAGTGAGACCGTCCGCGCCGATAGAAAGTGCGCCGCCCGCCGCGTCCGTCGTCTTGAACTTGACAATGTAATCGTCGGAGAATTTAAGTTGCAGTTCGGTACCTTCGACGACGTTTAAAGCCCCGTTATCCCCGAAGACAAAGCCGCCGCTCAAAACTTCGAGGTCAACAGACATGGAGCCTTGCGCACTGCCCAGCGTAAGTTTCAGTGTGCCGTCGCCTTGTTGCGGCGTAATGGAAATGCCTTCCTCCGTCAAAGAAATTTTGCTTGCGGCATTTCCCGACGCGGTCGCAGTCATGGTGTAATTGTCAAAGGCAATGGAAATTTCCGTGCCGTCCATCAAGGTGAGCAAACCCGTTTGCAGGTTGAACATAATAGGACCGTTGACGGTTACATTGTTTTCAAAGAACGTTACAAGGTCGTCGTCGTCCGTCGTGGTTTCAAGAACGTTTTGCGAGGAGGTCGAGCCGTCACGTTTAAGAGCGATATTGAACGAGCCGCCGTTATTCGTGTCGGGCGTGAAGATTAAGTTGCCGCTATCGTCCGCCGCAATGTTAAAATCCATGCTGGAACCGCTACCAACGGTCGTGTTGCCGACAACTTCAATTTCCATTTCCAAACCGAAAAGTCCCAGTGCAATTTTGGTGCCGTCGCTGAAGGAGAATTTCTTCTCGGTGGTGTCGAAAGTGATTGTGCCGTCGGTGATGTTCAAGGAGCCGTCAAAAACTTTCGTGCCCTTTTTGCTGAGCGAAATATCCAAGCCGCCGTCGCCGCTACCGGGCGTGAAAGTGATTCCGTTGTCCGTCAAAGCAATAGCGGTCGTCGCCTCGCCGTTCGCGGTCACTGTCAAGACCGTGTTGTTCGGCGTCGTGAAGTTGAAACTCGTATCCTTTGCGAACGTAACTGCGTGGTCGTAGCCGAATGTGATTGAACCGCTCGTGCACTCCAATACGCCGCCAAAAATCGTCGTGTCTCCGCGAGTGAGAGCAACCGTAAGCTTGCCGTCGCCCGTGTTGGGAACAAAAGTCATTCCGTCTTCGCCCAGCTCGAAATTCAAGCCCGCGTCGCCGTCGGTAGCGGTTGCCGTCAATTTGTAGTCGCCAATGTTGAGAACTTCGCTTGAGCCTTCGACGAGAGTCACGCCTTGTTGGTCGAAATGGTTAATAACCGTGCCGAGTTGTTCAAGGTTAAGTTCGCGGACATCGTCGCCGTTGGTCAAGCTGAAGTAGCTGATTACGTGCTCGCTGTCGCTCGTCAGAGAAGTGCTTGTAAAGATGTAGGCGGAATCGGTTACAAAGTGATTCTCGTTGCGCAGAATGAAATCGCCGCGTTGAGTGACAAGGGCGAGGTCGGAGCCGGCAGTTATATCAATCCTGCCGCCGTTGTAAGTGAAGTTGCCGCTGATAAACTCAATCGGGAACGGCGTTATCGAAATAACTTTGCCGTCACTCGTGGCAGTGAAATTAAATGCGTTGTTGGTCGCGTCGAAAGTGACAGTCGGCGAATTACTCGCGCCGCTGACAACCGCCGTGACTTTTCCGCTTGCAAGTCCGGAAACTTTTCCGTTGTCGTCGAGATTGAGTGTCGCCGCGCCGTCAACTGCTGTGTAAGTCACGCCGTCGAGCGTTTGACTTTCGCTCGCGTTGATTGTTTGCGTCGCGAACCTCTGTAGATCAAATTTAAAGCTTTTCATAAGCACCTCCTAAAAAATGCCAAGTAGGTTTTCCAGAAAATTATTATAATTCGCGGCGCGTCTAAAATCAACCGTGCCTTAAATTTTGCGCGGCGTATTGCAAAATCTTTCCACGTGAAATAAAATACAAGCCGTTCGATTTTTGGTTGTAGCTTTTAAGGAGTTGTTTGAATTGATACTTGAACGCTTAGAACATTTACCGGTTGGCTCGTTCCATTACAAGCTGTTGGTTGTGACGGGGCTGGGCTGGCTGTTCGATTCAATGGACACGGGCTTAATCTCGTTCGTGTTGCCGATTTTGGCGAAGGAGTGGGGCTTGACGCCGGAGCAAATGGGCTGGATTGGGAGCGTCGGCTTAATCGGCATGGCGTTGGGCGCGGTGCTCGCGGGAACGATCGCTGATAAATTCGGGCGCAAGAACGTCTTCGCGGCGACGGTCATTTTATACAGCGTGTCAACGGGACTTTGCGCGATTGCGTGGAGTTACGAATCACTGTTGGTCTTCAGATTTTTAGTCGGCTTTGGCTTGGGCGGCGAGTTGCCGGTTGCGGCGACGCTGATGAGCGAGTACGCGCCAAGTGAACTGCGCGGACGATTTATCGTCTTGTTGGAAAGTTTTTGGGGCGTCGGCTGGCTCGTGGCGGCGTTAATTTCCTACCTGCTTATCCCGAAATTCGGTTGGCAAATCGCGTTCGTCATCGGTGCGTTGCCCGCGCTGTACGTCTTTTTAATTCGCCTGCACATGCCCGAATCAATCCGCTATTTAATCTCGAAGGGCAGAGTCGAAGAGGCGCAGCAGATAATCTTGTCGCTTGAAAAACAGTTGGGCGTACCGCGCAGACCGTTCCCAAAAGATTTTGTGGAAGAGTCGACGCCGATTTTCAAGCTGAACGTGTTCACGCTGTGGGGAAAAGCCTTCCGCGTTCGGACGCTGATGCTGTGGCTGGCGTGGTTCGGTATCGTCTTCAGCTATTACGGAATATTCATGTGGTTGCCGTCAATCGTCTTCGCGCAAGGTTTCGAGGTCGTGAAAACTTTCGAGTACGTTTTGATAATGACGCTGGCGCAGTTGCCCGGCTACTTCGCGGCGGCGTGGCTCGTCGATGTAATCGGGCGGCGTTACACCTTGTCGAGTTTCTTAATGCTGTCTGGTGTGTGCGCTTACTTCTTCGGGAACGCGGCGACGGCGAGCGAATTGTTGATGTGGGGCGCGGCAATGAGTTTCTTCAATCTCGGCGCGTGGGGCGTCATTTACACTTACACGCCTGAACTTTATCCGACGGCAATTCGCGCTTTAGGTTCGGGCTGGGCGGCAGGTTTCGGACGAATCGGCGGCATGTTGGCTCCGATGCTCGTTGGTGTGTTGTTAGTTCACGGCGCACCAATGAATTCAATTTTCGTGATGTTCGCGTCGGTCTTCGTCATCATCTCGGTAATCGTCTTGAGCTTGGGCATTGAGAGCAAAAAGAAATCGCTTGAGGAAATTGACGCCTCGCTGAAAATCAAGACGACTTAAGGACGTGAACGCTTGGTTTATTTTTTGAAGTTCGGCGCGGCGTGGGTTTTGCCGCCAGGAATTTTTATCCTGCTTGCGTTGGCGTTGGCGGTCAAGCTCTTCCGAATTGACAAAAAACTTTCGCTGATAGTCTTAATCGGGACGGCGATATTTTACCTGCTGTGCACGAGTCTCGTCGCGGAAAGGTTAATGGGTTGGCTCGAAAAAACTTACACGCCGCCCGCGCCGATTGAAATTTCTAATGCAGATGTGATAGTTTTACTGGGAGGCGGCGCGATAAGTCAAGTACCGGACGTTGACGGCGTGGGAGTTTTATGCGCAAGCCCGGCGAACAGACTTTTGACGGCGGTTAGGTTGCAAAAGATTTTGGGCGTGCCAATCCTCGTGAGCGGCGGACAAACTTACAGCGATTCGGGTGCGGAGGCTGAGATCTCTGCGCGAATTTTAAAATCTTTGGGCGTTCCCGAAGAAAAAATTTTGACAGAGACAAAGAGCGTCAACACGACGCAGAACGCCCGCTACTCCGCCGAAATTTTGCGCGAGAAAAATTTTTCAAAGCCGCTGTTGGTGACGAGTGCCTTTCACATGAGACGCGCCGTGCTGAATTTCAACCTGTGCGACTTCAAGCCGATACCTTACGCGACGGACTTCACGGTCGCGCACAACCCGACCTTCCACTACTCGAAACTTCGCCCGCGAGCAGAGGCTTTGCTTTTGAACGTGACAGTTATGCAGGAAGTCTTGCGGACGTGGGTCACTAAAATCTTTGGCGTATGAGGAGCGATTGCATGAAAAAATTTTTGATAATCTGCGCGGCGATAATTTTCATGAGTGGCGCGAGTTGCTCGGCGGAGAATCTGAAATTTATCGACGCAATGGAAGACACGGGCTACTACTACGACGGAGACAGCGTGAAGTCGGAGGCGGCGGACGTTTTTCGCGTCGATATGGCGGTCATTAAGGCGAGCATCAATCGCATGTATGTTTACGACGTGCGA
>CAMYWI010000068.1 GCA_947302675.1 uncultured Selenomonadales bacterium
GGATGGCGTTGCGTAACATTTCGATTGACGACGTAGGGAATTGTGTAATGAACGGTGAAATTATCGAAGAATATCCCGACGATTATCCGTATCCGAGCGCGTTGATATTTGGGCGCAAGCTCACGGGCGAGATAATTCACACGGTTTGCGGTATCGACGGAGAAAAAATATGTTTTGTAACGGCTTACGAGCCGACGACGGAAAAATTTATGGAGGATTTGCGAACGAGGAGGCAAAAATAATGTGCAAGTATTGCAAAGGCGAAAATCTTATCGAATCGACGACGACGCATGTGGTGGATTTCAAAGATCATTTGATTATCGTCCGAAATGTGCCGTGTCTTGAGTGCGACCAATGCGGCGAAACATATCTTTCAATGGAAATTTCCAGACAGTTGGAGAAAATCGTTAATGAGGCAAAGAAAATGGCGCAAGAAATTTCTATCATTGACTACAATAAGGCGGCATAAAAATTTATCGCTTGCAGAGTTTGATAACAATACGCTCCAAAACTTCGACGCCTGCGCGACCGGTCTTGAGCTTAAAATCTGCGTCGGCGAGTTCGATAAAAATATCTTCCAAAAGTTCCGCGCGATAGCTCTTGGAAGTGTCGCCGAGTTTTTGCGCGATGTAGGGATTCATTTCGAGCGGTTCGCCGAGCCGCCGCCCCGTTATGCCTTGCGCCATGAAGTATTTCGCGCGAATCAATCTGCGGACGTGATTGACAAGCAACGTTATCACGAGCGGGATTTTGGCGGGGACGCGGGCTTGTTGTTGCAGGAGGTAAATTGCTTTGGCGGATTTTTTTTCGTCGATTGCGTCGGTGAGTGCGAAGTTGGAGACTTCGGGCGGCGCGAGCATATTTCTGCGCAAAATTTCTGTCGTTATCTCTTTGCCCGTGACATTGAGCGCGATTTTGTTCAACTCGTTTTCCAGATACCACAGCGAAATTTCGGGCAGGATTCCGATTTGCTCATTGAAATATTTTCGCGCGTCGCCGCGCATATTTTTTCCGAGCGCACGGAGTTTTTCGCTAAGCCAATCGTCGACTTCCCACGAACGCAACGGCGTCGCCTCCAGTATCTCGCCGACTTGCGAAATAATTTTGTAGAGTTTGCGCCGCTTGTCCGCTGTCCGTGTCGTGAAGATTGCAAAGTTTGTCGGCTGCATGTCGCGCAGAATATTTTCGAGCCGCTCAATTTTTTTATCCGCATTGAAAAACGGCGCGTTCTTGACGAGCACAACGTTTCTTGCGCCGAAGAAAGGCGAGCTGTCAATCGCGCTGATTAGGTCGCCGAGCGCGGGTTTGGCGTCGCAGTCGAAGGTTACAAGTTCGGTCGCCGTGTCGACGTTGAGCCGCGCCAAAATTTTTTCACGCGCCTTGTCAATAAAAAAAGTTTCCTCGCCGCTGAGCAGGTAGACATTTTTAATCGCGCCATCAAGCGCAGTCATAAATTCTTTGAACTTCAAAATATCACCTCAAGGAGATGTTTTAAAATGATTCTTCGCGACGTTCGCGCCGAGATTGACCTCGCCGCCGTCCGCCACAATTTGACCGAGATTCGCCGCCATATCAGCCCCGCCGCGAAACTTTGCGTCGTCGTCAAGGCGAACGCTTATGGGCACGGCGCAGTTGAAGTTGCCAAAGTTGCCGTCGAGTGCGGCGCAGATTTTTTAGCCGTCGCGACAGTTGCGGAAGGTTTGGAACTTCGCCGCGCCGGTTTCGAGTTGCCGATTTTGATTCTGAGTTTGATTCCGACGAGTGCCGCTGAAGTTGTCGTCGAGAACGATTTGACTGCGACCGTTGCCGATTTGGATTGCGCCGAGAAAATTTCTTCCGCCGCCGTCAAACTCAATCGGCTTGCGAAAGTTCACTTGAAGATTGAAACGGGCATGGGCAGGATTGGCATTGCACCCGCAGTCGCCGTTTTGCTCGCGCAGAAAATTTCCGTCTTGCCGAACGTGGAGCTTGAAGGAGTTTTTTCGCACTTCGCCGACGCCGACTCCGCCGACAGGACTTTTACGAACCAACAGATAAAAATTTTCTCCGACGTTGCGGAAAAGATTCGGGCGGCGGGCGTTGCCGTTAAGATTTTCCACCTCGCCGAGTCCGCCGCGATTCTCGACATTCCGCAGGCGCATTTCGATATGGTTCGCGCCGGCATAATCACTTACGGGCTTTATCCTTCCGACGACGTGAAAAAGACGCTTGCCCTTCGCCCCGCAATGAAACTTGTCGCTCGCGTCGCCTTCCTGAAAAAAATTCCTGCGGGCGTTTCAATCGGTTACGGGCGCGAGTTCGTTGCCGCGCGTGATTCGCTGATTGCCACGTTGCCGATTGGTTATGCTGACGGCTACATTCGCGCCTACAAAAATTTTCACGTCGAGATTCGCGGGCAGCTCGCGCCGATTGCCGGAAGAATTTGCATGGATCAAACTATGATTGACGTGACAGACGTTGACGGCGTGCAGGCTGGCGACGAAGTGATTCTTTTCGGCTCCGACCTGATTACGATTGACGACGCCGCGAATCATCTCAACACGATTAACTACGAGGTCACCTGCCTTGTATCTGCGCGGGTGCCGAGAGTTTTCCGCGAGCTATTATAACATTTTCGCGGCGAAAAATTTTTCAGCGACAAGAAAAAAATTCCTCCTGTGTGCTATAATCTGCGCGGGAGGGATTTTTTATGGCAATTCGACCAGTCTTTGAAGTTTTGGAGGACGAGAAACTTTTCGCGCGTTGCAACGTTGAATTCAAGTGGACTGACGGGCGCACGACGGGTAAAGTTAGAAAAAATATTCAAGCACTCCACGAAAATTATCTTGCGGCTCACCCCGATAAAAAAGTTTTGGAAATTTCGACGAAGAGCGAGGACGAACTCGGCGTCAAGCTGAGCGCGTTCAATCTCATGATTCGCGAGGGCGTCTCGTTGGAGTCGGCGTTTCAAGGTAGCAAAGTTTTTCAGCGCGGCGGTCCCTACACAAATTTAATCGACAAGCCAGCGGTTTATGCCAAGAGTGACGCGCGACTTAAGAACAGCGGTCCGTTAATCGGTTTCAACTTCGAGGGCAAAGATTATCCGAACGACCCGCCGACTTTTTTTTACAACTGGTTTTATATTACGACGTTAGTTGCGAACGACGACTTAGCGGAGGAGCTGTTGGCTCAAAAGTTCGACGCCTTCACGGACATTGCGTTCAATCCCGACAAAGGCAAGGTTAATTGTCAAGCGGAGGCGGCGGCAATTTTCGTGTCGCTGAGCCGACAAAATCTTTTGGACGACGCGCTTGCCGACGAGAAAAATTTTTTGAGGATTGTCTACAATGAAAGATGACGACTACAAAACTTATTACGAGGAGCAACGTGAGATCCTGCGCGAAGGTTTTGCCGAAATCGGTCAAAAGGCGGAGCTTATTTTGACGGTGGGTCAATCGCTCATGGAAAATGGCGCGGATACCGCGCAGATTATGCGCGACATGAAACGAGTCGCCGCTTACATGGGCATTCCTGCCGATAAATTTCACCTGCACATAATGTACACCACGCTCATGCTCAATATCAGCGACGAACATCACTCGCACACTTCCTTTAGAAAATGTATTAAGCACGGAGTTAATATGCGCGTCATTTCCGCGATTAGTCGTTTGACGTGGCGGGCTTTGCGAGATCATTACACGCTTGACGAATTCAAGGGCGAGTTGGACGCCATATCTAAACGTCCGCGCTATCCTGCGTGGCTAACGGTTTTATCGGCGGGCGCGGGTTGCGGAGCATTTTGTACGCTGTTTGGTTGCGACTTCAACGCGGCGATTTACACGGCGGTCAGCGCGATTATCGCCAAGATTGTTCAAATGCAATGCGCCGAGCGATTCGGCTTTAATCCCTACGTCTCAATGACTTTCGCGGCATTCACGGCGACGATTATCGCTTACTTTTCGCACCTCCTACCGACGACAACGCCTTGGCATCCGCTTATCGCCGCCGCGTTATTTTTAGTGCCAGGCGTCCCGATGATAAACGCCTTGAGCGACATACTCAACACGTATTTAATCTGCGGCGGGGCGCGAGTTTTGCACACGCTGGTTATCGTCGGCGCAATGACTTTTGGAATAGTCTTTGCAATCGGCATGGCGGACTTCGAGTCCTTCACGAACTTGGCAATGCGCCCCGAAAGCAATTATTTATTGTTCATGATAGCGGCGGCAATCGGCGCGGCGAGTTTCGCTGTCTTCTTCAACCTGCCTCCGCGACTTTTATTTGCGGCGGCTTGCGGCGGAGCGATTTGCGTCTGCACGAGAAATTTTTTCGTCTTTGAACTTGGATTCGGTTCGGAAGTCGGGACGTTGGCGGGCGCGACTTTGGTCAGCTTGTCGGCAATGAAAGCCGTCCATTGGCTCCACACGCCGTCATTAGTCTTGGTCGTGCCGGCGGTCATCCCGCTCGTGCCAGGCGTTTTAATCTACAGATTTTTATTCGCGGTGATAAACATTCGGCGCATATCGATTGACGACTTGCTGTTGGCGGTTCAATCGGGCGTCGACGCGGCGTTGATAATTTTGGGAATTGCGATAGGCGCGGCGGCTCCAAACATTTTCGCCAAGCGGTCATTCGAGCAACACAGCAAGGAAAAGCAGGAAAGACTTTTGAACGAGATTTACGAAACGAGGGATTGACATGATAAAAAATTTGCGGCGCAAGGAATACAACCCGTGCGGCGACTTGACGGGCAGGGAGCGCGAGTTTTGCGACGAGGCGACGAAGAGCTATTTCAACTTGCCGTATGTGGAAGTTATGCGCACGATTTCAATCAAGGCGGTTGCCGAGCTTGAGCACGAGACAAACTTTAGGAACGTTGCGGCGTTGGAAAATTGGGCGACGTATAATTTAAACGATGTCGAGCGGCGGGCGAACTTGAACTTCGACACGTTCACGCCGTTGCAGGCGGGGCTTTGCAAGTATTTGGTGCATGTGCTTTATGAAAATCGCTACAACATTCACTACAATTCTTTGCTGAATTATTGCGGCGGGCTTGACGCGAAAGCTTTTCCAGAAAATTTGACGGCGGAGCAGTTGGAGCAAAAGATTGATTCGCTCGCGCAGTCGGCAAATCATTTTTCTCACGTCAACTCGTTGATTGAGGAGCTTTGGAATTTTTTCAAGGCTTAGGGCTTGCAATTTGGAAAATGGTCTGCTATAATCGCAATGTTTTACGGGTTGTGGCTCAGTTTGGTAGAGCACCGTGTTCGGGACGCGGGGGTCGCAGGTTCAAATCCTGTCAACCCGACCAATACAGAAATTATCAGGCGGGAGCTAAAAACTTCCGCCTTTCGGCATTTAGGAGGAGTTATGAAGAAATTTTTAATCGCCGCGATAATTTTGCTGACCTGCGCGGGATATTTCGTTGGAAATTATTTTGTAGACTTCGCGTTGAAACGCGGGGAGGATTTATCGCCGCCGCCAGCTTGCGCGAACATTGCCGACCCGAACTTGAAGGCTCCGCCCGCGCCGAATTTCCCCATTGAAGTTTGGACGCTTGAGAGTTTTGACGGACTCGAACTTAAAGCCAAAAGATTTTTCCCTGCCGAGCCGACTAATCGTTGGGCGATTTTGATTCACGGCTACGGGCGCGACGGAACTTTTGCCTATGACTACGCGGAAGAATATCTCAAGCGCGGTTGGAACGTTTTAATTCCCGACCTTCGCGCGGCGGGCGAGAGTCAAGGTGAGTTTATCACAATGGGCGCGTTTGAGAGCCGCGACGTTTACGATTGGGCGGCTAAAGTTGTCGAAGAAAATCCCGACGCGAAGATTATTTTGCACGGCGTTTCAATGGGCGCGGCGACGGCTTTAATGACTGCCGCGCTTGAGCCGAAAAATCTTGTGGCGGTTGTTGAGGACTGCGGCTACACTTCCGCCTATGCAATGTTCACCGCGCAGTTGGAAAAAATCTTCGGCTTGCCGGAGTATCCCGCAATGCCCTGCGCAGACTTGGTTTGCAAAATAAAAACGGGAGTAAAAATTTCGGACGCCGCGCCGCTTGCAGTCGTCGACAAAATCAAAGTGCCCGTGCTGTTCGTTCACGGCGACGCTGACGGACTTGTTCCCTTCGAGATGATGACGCAACTTTATGATAAAGCCGTCGCGCCAAAAGAAAAATTCGTCGTGGCGGGCGCGGGTCATGCCGACGCTAAGAGGACAAACCCCGCCGCTTACTTCGACAAAGTCTTTGCGTTCTTGGAGGATAAGCTATGAAAATCTTCGTCGGCTTGGGCAACCCCACGCCCGAATATACCGCGACCAAGCACAACGTCGGGTTCATGCTTGCCGACATGCTCGCCGATAAACTTTCCGCCGATACGTGGCGCGAAAAATTTAATGCGCTCGTCGCCGAGAGCTTTTACAACGGCGAAAAGATTTTAATCGTCAAGCCGCAGACGTTCATGAACTTGAGCGGCGAGGCGGTCGCGCCGATTATGAACTTTTACAAGCTCGACGTTGAGAATTTGACGGTTGCTCATGACGATATGGATTTGCCGCTGGGAATGATTCGCTTGCGTCCGAAAGGTTCGGGCGGCGGTCATCACGGCGTTGAATCGATTATCCAACATCTCGGCGGCAAGCAAAATTTCCCGCGCGTGCGAATCGGCGTTGGTCGCCCGCCTAAAAATTGGACGGTCAATAGTCACGTCCTCAGCCCTTTCACGCAAGACGACGCCGATAAAATTTCCGCCGCGCTAACTGAACTTGTGCCCGCCGTGCTTTGCATTTTCAGCGAGGGCATTAACAACGCTATGAACAAATTCAATCCAAAACGCAAAAAAATTTCGGAGGAGGTTTTAACGTGACCGAAGAACAATTTAAAGCTCTTAGCGACAAGCTCGACGCACTCAACACAAATTTGGAGCGAGTCCACGCGGAGGAGTTTCAATGGGCGAACGCCATAATCAATCGGCAGGCGCAGTTTGAAAATCGTTTAGGTCTCGACACCACGCCGCGCGAGTTCGTGCCGTTTTATATTCCAGGACGCCCCTTGTCGCC
>CAMYWI010000069.1 GCA_947302675.1 uncultured Selenomonadales bacterium
CAACGTCCGCCGTCGTGACAACATCGACTGCCGCCGCCTCTCTACCGTCGGGTAGGACAACTCGAATCTTTCCTATCGTCTCGCCGCTCGTTATCGGCGCAGTCAGAGTTTCGGGCAGGTCGTAAACAATGTCATAGGCGTTGTCGTCGCCCGCGAACACCGGCATTATTATTTCGCCCGCCGTCTTGACTTGCATTGACTTGCGCCGCCCCGCCGTTATCGGCAACGTCTTAACGACTTCGCCAGGCTGAATCAAAGTTTGGCTCGACACGCGACTAAATCCATAGTCAAGCAGGAAAATCGAATCGTTCCAGATATAAAGGCTGTCCAAGACGACCGCAATCAGCTGAACGCCGTTTTGCTTAGCCGCCGTGACAAGGCATCGCCCCGCCGCGTCGGTGTAGCCCGTCTTGACGCCGTTGCAGCCGCGATAGAGCCAAAGCATTTGATTTTCGTTGCGCATAAGCTTGGTATCGACGTGAATCCAGGGGAAAGAAACTTCTTTGGCGGAGCAAATCTCCTCGAAGTGCGGAATAGAAAAGCCGTGTTTCGCCATAATCGCCAAGTCGCGGGCGGTCGTGTAGTGATTTTGGTCGGGCAAGCCGTTCGCGTTCGTGAAATTGGTATTGACCGCGCCGAGTTCGTGAGCGCGTGCCGTCATGCGGGCGGCGAAGTCGGCAACAGTCCCGCCGCAGTGCTCGGCAATGGCAATCGCGCCGTCGTTGCCCGAAATTAACATCATGCCGTAAAGCAAATCGCCCAGCGGAATTTTCTCGCCGACGTCAAGCCAAAGCGTCGAGCCTTCCGCGTTGTAAGCTCCCGGTCCGACCGTGACAATCTCGTCGAGCTGGTTGCCCTCAAGCGCGGTTATCAGCGTCATCATCTTTGTCGTGCTCGCGGGGAACATGATTTTATCGGGGTTGCGTTCGTAGAGGACGTGCCCCGTTGACGCCTCGATAACTATTGCCGCCGTCGCCGTCATTTGCGGTAAAACGTCGTCGGGCGCGACTGGGCGAGTGTTTTCAATCGGCGTGACCGAGTAGCCGGGGTTGAGTCCCGAATTTTCAGAAGTCAGCGTCTGTTGCATGGGGCGGGCAATTTCGCCGCGCGGTGCCTCGTCAAGCCGCATCAGCTCCGACGCCGGCATCCCAACTGCGCCCGTCGTCGCCTCGTAAATTATTATCGACATTGAAATTATCGTCGCGCATAATTTTTTCAAGTTCAATTACATCTCTCCTTGCATGAAAAATTTCTGTCTGATTATAATTTTCCTAAAGCATATTGTCAAAACAAAAAACCGTCAACTCGACGGCTGAAAAATTTTTATCGCGGCGTCTTCGCCCTGCTCAATCGCAAGTTCGACGGCTCGTTTTGCTTTGAATAAAAGTGCCTCCGACTCCCGCCGCAGTCTGAATGATTCGGCGACCTGCGCGGCAATTTTTTCTTACAAGTATTGAAAACAAATGAGGATTTAAAATCGCATTTACATACAGACCAATCTGGAAATTATTAATCGATAGAGGTAACTCTTTGAGGTTATCTTTAATTTATCGAGGCGATTCTTCTCCAATTCAAGCATTGACCGTTGTTTCGTCAGATAATACTGGGCTTGCAAAAAAGTGGAGCGAGGAAAGACCGACCAATCTTACTGCGGGGAAAACTATACGCGCCGACGACTTCTCACAACAGATAAAACTTGAATCAAAACTTTTTCAAACAGTTATGGACGACTTTGAGCTGAAAGAAAATAATTACCCGCAGAATCATCCCGAACTTTTCTAAACTCGTCGCCGGTGTTATAATTAGTACAAATAAGTTTAACTTTCTTTAATGGCTGGGAGGTTTTATGACAAATTTTTTAGACGACCAAAATGCCGCTTACGATAAGCTGGCTAAAAGTTTTCTCTCGCGCAAATCTATTCTTGCACAGATTTTGAAATACGCCGTCACGGAATTTGCCGATTGCTCTTTGACTGACATCGAGAAAAAATATATCGAGGGTGACCCGCATTTTTCTATCAATGCTATTCCACTCGACGACACTCTCGACATCAAGGGCAAAAATATCGAATCAAACAGTACCAACGAAACCTTTATTACCTTCGACATAATTTTCGACGCCGTTGCTCCTGTTGACGGCAAGCTCGTTAAAATTATCATCAACCTTGAACCGCAAAAGACTACGCGAAAAATTCATTACAAATTGATGCAACGGGCTGTTTACTACGCCGCCAGACTTATCTCTGACCAAAAGGAAAAGGAATTTCACGGCGACGATTATAACTCTATTAAAAAGATTTATACGATATGGGTTTGTATGGCGACTCAAAATTATCGTGCCGACTCTATTCAAAGATACAACTTGTCTGAAGAGATTATTCACGGCAACTTCCACGACGACAAAAAAAATTACGACCTTATCTCCATTGTTATTCTGAATCTAGGCAAGAAACCCACTTCACACCGTCTGCTGAACCTTTTGTATTTAATTTTTATGGATGTTAAATCGTCTGCCGAAAAAGAATCTATTCTGCACGACGAGTATCACATTGACATTTCTCGCGATATGAGAGAGGAGTTGAAAAAAATGGGTGGTTTAATGGAACCCGCTATCGAAGTTGCTGTTGAACGTGCTACTGAACGTGCTACTGAACGTGCTGCTGCAGAGGCTACCGCTGAAACTGAAAAGAAAACTTTGCTCGATAACATTCGTAAAGCTATGAAAAATTGGCATTTATCTGCCACCGAAGTTATGAACGGCTTTGAGATTTCTCCTGAACGCCAAAAAGAACTTTTGCCTTTAATTTGAAGGAGGATTTTTAAGGGTAGGTATTGATTAATTCAAATTTGGGATAGAAACAGTTACTACGGTTCCGACGCCTGCGCGGGGAAGTATAGTCATTTTTCCGCCGCACATCATTTCTAGCCGTTGTTGTATGTTCGCCAAAGCGATGTGCGGCTCATGGTCGGCGGCAGGCTCAAAGCCCGAACCGTTGTCCGCTACGATAATTTCACTGCCGGAATCTATCAGCCGTGTTTTAATTGAAATGCAAAGCGGAGCGTGTTCGGGATCCATGCCGTGCTTGACCGCGTTCTCCACAATAGGCTGGAGTGTCAGCGGCGGCAACCGAAAATTTTTATGCGGCGTATCGTACTCAACCAAAAGACTGTCCTCGAATTGAACCTGCTCGACGGCGAGATAGGCGCGTGTATGTTCCAATTCGTCGGTGAAGGGTACCATATCTTCGCTAGCAATGGCTGTAAAGTTCTTGCGAAGATAGGTCGTAAAATCCAACGTGACCTGCTGAGCCTTTTTGGGGTCTTGCGCACAAAGATAGTAGATACTCATCATCGCGTTGTAGATAAAATGCGGGCGCATTTGCAAGACCATAATGTTGGCGCGTTGATGAGCAATTTCCCGCTGTTGCCCTAAATACTGCTCAATTTGGTCGTAAAGGATAATGACGAACAGCGAAAGAATAGCAATGCACACTGTTAAAACGACGGTCGCGGCAAGTTCGATAATCATACAGTTGATAAAACAGACGACCTGCAACGGTATCAGATGAATCAGAAAAGCGACATAGTGTTTTCGGGGCAACTTGTCGCGCCGCTGTATCACGCTTGCCGAATTCAGAAACATAACCACGAACATTGGAGCCACCATAAGCAAATGCCAAGAACCTTGTATAAATTGGTTATCCGGTGTGACGTAATAAAAAATCGTCGTAAACGGTGCTATTGTCAACAAAACAAAATATATTCCCCACAAGGCGATAACAGTTCGGAAAAGCGAACTCTTTTTCCAGTCTTCGCCGCATGTGTGCAACAGATAAGCCGTAAACATGGGCATCGGTATCGAAAGGAGCAGATATTCAAAATAGGCAACAATTTTTTCCTCAAGTACCATGTTCGGATCACTGTAAACCACTAGGTCAACGAAAGCAGAAATCATATACAACACGAAAACGGCAAACATGGTGACGAAGAAACGCTTGTTCCATTGATTCGTGCCCGGCATGATGAATGAAATCCAAAATGTCATAACCGTCAATACCATTACTGCGCCGCATAAGAAGAAATAAAATTGATTCAAGCTCATTCCTCTGCACCTCCCAATAGAAACGGATAGCGGAGGTTTTTTAGTTGCGCCCGAACTCCTTCCGCTGTTATCGGCTTGAGTGTAAAGCCGCTCGCGCCCGTGCTCCATGCGTCAAACGAATATTCGATGTACGCAGTCAAATATACAACATTTGTGCGCGGATTTATCTCAAGCAACTTGCGGCAGAGGTCAAGCCCATTTGTTTTGTCCATTCCCATTTCAATATCCAGGAACGCCAGCGCGATTAAATTTGTCTTCGCGTATTCGAGGGCTTCCGAAGGTCGCGTAAAGCCCGTGATTATGGCGTCAGGCATCACTTCTTCCAAAATAGGCAAGGCTCCAGAGAGAAATATTTTTCTGTCGTCCACCATAATAACTTTCGGAGCCTCGTCGCTTTCCAATGCCGCCGAAATCAATGTGTTGACGTCTGTTTCGAGACATTGAGCCAGTCGGGAAATAATCATGGCGTCTGGCAAACGACTGCCGCTTTCCCAGCGAGCAACTGTCGAACGAGTCACGTAAATTTTCTCTGCCAATTTCTGTTGCGAAAGTCCTTTGGCGATACGAAACTTTCGCAAGTTTTCTGCAAACAGTACATGCATTTCGCGATTTACTCTTTTCTATTTTTTTCTGTAGTTTAACCATACAAAGCCGGAAAAACAATACAAAGCAAGTGTGACATTCTGGAACCCTCTTGCTTAACTAAATGAAATGTAAGATAATATTTACGGAGAATTTTCGCAAAGACTTTCTGCCGAAATGCGTAATAAGCTTGAAGTTGTAACGTATAACAGGCAGAAAACAGAAAGGAGCCTGATAAAAATGGCTGAAGAAAAAATTTTGAAAGACGAAGTGTTGAGCGACGAGGAACTTGACGGCGTGGCGGGCGGCACAAGGCTTGAAACGTACGCTGACGGCGACGAACTGGTTAAACGCGGTCTTTTGAGCGCAGATGATGCACTGAGTTCTACAAAAGTTCGTGAGACAATTCATAAGCTCGGCTACAAGTACAAGGATCACGGCGGATTGGAAATTTTCGGCGCGAAAAACAATGAATACTTCAACAAGAACGGCGAAAGCGTAAGTCGCGAAGAGTTCTGGAAGAATTTCGACGCCAAGTAAAAAAAATTCGTCTCGGCAGTAAAAAAAATCCCTTCGGAGCAATTCGGAGGGTTTTCGCGTTAAAATTTAGGAGGTATCCTTTTATGAAGAAAAAATTTTTCCAACTGATGTTGTTCGCGCTGGTCTTGATGACGGCAAGCACGGTATTTGCCAAAAAGTCCCCCGACGAGATTCGCGCCAAACTCGACGATATGAGCACTCAAGTTTTGGAGCGCATGTACGAAAAATATCCGTCCTCGAAAAAGGCGGTTGAAGATTCCTACGCTTACTGCACAATCAGCGCGTCCGGCGTCAAATGGGGCTTTTATGGCGACGATCACGGGCGCGGCGTTGCCGTCAATAAGCAGACGAATGAAAGAATCTACGTGAAGATGAAGGAAGTTAGTCTCGGCTTGAATTTTGGCGCGAAGGAATACGATTTGCTTTTCGTTATCGAGAATGAGGAGTCTTGGAAGAGATTTATTTCCGGCAATATCAAATTTGGCAGTGAGGTTTCGGCGCAGGCGAGCGACGGCGTGAGCGGCGGCTCTTTTGCTGACGCGAAAATTATCGCAAAAGGCGTTTGGGTTTATCAGCTCGACAAAAAAGGCTTGGCGGTCGAATTATCCTTCAAGGGCGCGAGAATTTCTCCTTTCCGCACACTAAATCCTAAACGTGAGGAAACTCAAGAGGAAGTCCAGGAGGAAACTCAAGAAGAAGTAGAAATCCAAGAAGAAAGCCAAGAGGAAATTCGAGAGGAAAGTTAATATGAGAATATTTCCCGCGTTAATCTGCGCGGCGGCTTTGTTGATTTTGGGCTGTGGCGGCGAGGATGCTGAGGAAGAATCTTTTGAGGATTTTCCGACCAGAGTTAAGGCGATTAAAGTGTTGACGACCGATGCGCCGTTGACTTTATCCTACAGCGGGCAAGTCGTCGACCGCGACGAAATGACAGTTCAATCCAAAGTCTCAGGCTCCGTTGTGGAAAAATACGTTAGAGGCGGGCAAGAAGTTGTCGAAGGGCAAATGTTGTTCAAAATAGACGACCGCCAATATCAATCGGCAGTCCTTCAGGCGCAAGCCAATCTCGCTCAGTCTCAAACGGCTTTGGCTAAAGAACGGGGCGACCTTCAACGCGACGAGGAACTTTTTGCGGCAAACGCAATCTCGGAGCAGACCCTTACGAATCAACGCATTGCCGTCAAGTCGCAAGAGGCCGAAGTTGCCGCCAATAAAGCCTTGTTGCAGAAAGCCGAAGACGATTTGGCGGACACGATTGTTTACGCGCCCATGAGCGGCAGGCTCGGTATTGATGATGTATCTGTTGGAACTCTTTCAACTGCCGGAAATACTCCGCTCGCGACAATCGGCGTGGTTGACCCGGTTTTAGTGCAGTTTGCAGTTTCCGAACAAGAATACCTGCGACTTTCGCGGCAAGAAGAAGATCCGAACGCGCATTTCAGAATTTCTCTGACGCTCGCAGACGGTTCAAGCTATCCTTATTATGGAGAGTTCGCCGAATATGATAGAACGCTCGGAAAAGAGACCGGCACGCTGACGATTCGCACGATTTTTAGAAATCCCAACGCCTTACTTGTTCCTGGAATGTATACCCGCGTCGAAATTGGCGGGCTGACAATTCCCAATGCAATGCTCGTGCCCGAACGCGCCCTTCAACAACTTTTGGGCGAAACGCTGGTTATCGTCGCTCAATCC
>CAMYWI010000070.1 GCA_947302675.1 uncultured Selenomonadales bacterium
TTATCGGCAAGCTTGCGAGTGCCCGCGCTTTTGCTCTTCAAACGATATTCACGAACATTTTTGACGCGCTGATAGACGAGCGGCATTTTCTTAATTTCATTGGGCGGGCAATCCTTGAGCAAGAGGCAATAACGCGGCTCGTTGTTGATAAATTCCCTCGCGCCGTACCATTTGCGGAAATATTTTTCAGCGGCAGGCTCGCGAGCAATAAATTCGGTCATTTCGTCGAACGTAAACAGATAATTGCCGTCGTCGATAGGTTTGTTGCCAATGCCGATAGCGGGCACGCCGTCTTGAAGGTGATTCGGGCGGCTTTCGACAAAAATATTAGGCGCGTCGAGCAGATAGGCGTTGATGTTCGCCGCGCAGATTTTTTTATCGCCGTCGAAGATGATTTTGGGCTTATCGTTTGGCGCGGAGCTGAATCCGACGATAACGCAGTGCACGTGCGCCTTTTGAGCCGATTCGCTATTCCAACGGAAAGTTCTGTAGGCAAAATCGATATGAATTTCGTCGAAAAGGGGTTTCCAGAGCGTGGCGACCGAATCGCCTTGACAAATCGAGTTGGTTGAGACGAATGCGGCGCGAATATTTTTGCCGCGAGTAAAATCGGCGGCTTTTTTGTACCATGCGGCAACGTAGTCGAGATTGCCGGCGTTCTTCCAGCCGTCGAAAACAAAATTTATATCAGATTTCTGCGCGGCGTTCATGATTCTCGCGCCGACAAAGGGCGGGTTGCCGATGATGTAGGTTATTAGTTCGAAGTCAGCCCAGTCGAGGCGAAGCGCATTACCCTTGCGAATGTTCGAGTAACTTTTGAGCGGCAGGAAATCCAAATCGCGGTGAATAATCTCGCGCGTCTCCTGAATCATTTGCAATTCGGCTATCCAAAGGGCGGTTTGAGCGACGGAGACGGCAAAATCATTAATTTCGACGCCGTAAAACTGGCTGATAGAAACTTTAATTGGGTTATCGAGTTCGCCGAGCTGAATTTGACTGCCGAAGAGCAATTTTAGTATTTCATTTTCGATTCTGCGGAGTGAAATGTAAGATTCGGTCAAAAAATTGCCTGAACCGCACGCTGGGTCGAAGATTTTAATTTCGGAGAGCTTTTTTTGGAGATTTAGGAGAAAAATCCTGCGTTTGGAGCCGCGATTTACAAAATTCGCTATTATGGATTTCGTATCGCGCCGTGACGCGGTTTTTTCTGCAGGTACAGATTTTGAGGTTGATTTGGAGTTGTGATTTACAAAATCCGCTATTCTGTATTTTGTAATTTGGGCTTTCAAATCGTCCAAAAATAGCGTGTCGATGACCTTATGAATGTTTTCGACGCTGGTATAGTGCATCCCGCCCGCGCGGCGCGTCTCTGGATTGAGCGTACTTTCAAAGACCGCGCCAAAAATCGTCGGGCTAATGCCGCTCCAGTTAAAGCCGCTACTCGCCTCCTCAAGCAAGAGCGTTTTGATTTCGGGCGTGAAGTTTGGAATTTCGATTGCGCCGTCGAACAAGCCGCCGTTGACATAGGGGAATTTTTTCAACGTCTCGTCTAAATACGGGTCGCGCTCGGCAAGCGGCGTGTTCAGCGTCTCGAATAAATCAATCAAAGCGCGGCGGATATTTTTTTCTTCAGCAAGGTAGTCGCGAAAGATTTTATGCTTGCCAAAAATGCCCGAACTCTCCGCGTAAAGGCAGAAGACCAGCCGCACGCAAAGTTTGTTGAGGCTCGCGAGCGATTCGGCGGCGTTCGGATTGATATATTGAGTTAAAAGCGCGTCGTAAATGTTGCCGACAATCTCGCCGGCTTTAAGCGACAGTGCCACCTCGTTTATGGTTCGGATTTTGTTCGGGTCAATGAGGAAGTCGAACGCATGAAACTTTTCGGGCAGTTCTTCAAGCAAAATCTTCGTCGGCGCGGCGAGCGTCTCCATATCGTAAATCAAAAACTCCTTGAAGTTGCAGATTATTATGCAGTTCGGGTGCATTGACACCGGCAAGCCGTTCACATAATTTTTAGCTTGCTTGTAAGCCGGCAACAAATTTTTATCAATGCTTTTCTGCTCAATGATGACTTTTGTGTCGGGTAGAAATGCGTCGATAAACTTCGTGTGCTCAAGCTTGACTGGAACCTCGAATTTGATAAATTTTTCTGGTTCCGAAATGTTCAAGACGTCGCGCAAGAAACTCAACCAGAAGGAATGCGTTTCACCCTTTTCGTAGCCGCGCCCGCTCCATTGCGCGACAAAATTTTTTATTTTATTCATGTCGACCCTTTCCAAAAAAAATCAGCCGCTCAAGATTGCTCCGAGCGGCTTTTATTTAAAATACTTTTAAAATGGCGGGCGAAAGATTAGATGCGCGTTTCCTCGTCGGGAATTTTGCTCCAATCGATTCCGAAAATCTTTGTAAGTAATTCTTCGGCAGAGTCGGCCTCAACGTCCGCGCTCTTGAACACTACCGGCATTCCGTCATTTTTGTTTTGTTCCTCAGCTTGTTCTGCTTTGGCGTTTTCTTTAGCGGTCTTTTGTTCTTCGGCGCGTTTTTCCTTAGCCTCTTCGAGACGTTTAGCTTGGTCATCGGAAAGTTTTTCGAGCTGCGCGAAGAGTTTCATATTGCCTTCGTCGTCAACGGAAACGGACAGCTGCGAGAACTGCACGCCTTCGCCCAAATCCTTTTCCGAAAGATCTTTGAGCATGTCGACCGCCTTACCGACGTTGCCCATGACTTTATCGGCGTATTCGTCGTCGTCAGCCATTTTCTCAAGCTCTTCAGTCGTGAAAAGGACGGAATATTGCTTGGAACCGCCGACGGTTTGCGCAGTATCGAGGTCATTGGAAACAAAGATATCGTAGTCGCCATATTGCTTGCGAAGTTTTTCAAGATAGCCCTGCGCTTTGGCGGAAAGTTTTTGCTCGTCAGTCTGCGCGGCGTTCTTGGACTCTTCAAGGGCTTTAATGCCGTCCTGCGAAATGTCAACGACCGTATCAGCGGAATTAGCAAGCGGATTAGCGTTGTCGGTTTTGTTTTGAGCCGCGCTACCGAGTGCATTCGCCTTTTGATTTTGATATTGCAGAAGATTATTCAAGCCGATTGTGTTCAACATGATGTGTCCCTCCCTAACAATGAATCATTCCTTTTTGTGCAGTCATTATAGCACATTTTCTGCAAAGTCAACAGGAATTTAGCATGACTTTTCAAAAAAATATTGGATTGCCAACTTGAAACTTTTAATTTCCCGCGCGGGCTGATATAATATGGCGCGTTTAACAGGAGGCGAACTTTTATGGATAAATACAATCCACAGGAAGTTGAAAAGAAGTGGCAAGCCGTTTGGAACGCGCCGGAATATTATCGCACGGTTGAAGACGCGAGCCGCCCGAAATATTACGCGCTGGAGATGTTCCCGTATCCTTCGGGCAACTTGCACATGGGTCACGTGCGGAATTATTCAATCGGCGACGTGGTTGCGCGTTATCGCATGATGGCGGGTTACAACGTCTTGCATCCAATGGGCTTTGATGCGTTCGGTATGCCCGCTGAAAATGCGGCGATTGCTCACGGCGTCAAGCCCGGCGATTGGACTTTCGCGAACATTATAAACATGACGGCTCAGCAAAAGGCAATGGGTCTTGCCTACGATTGGGAGCGCGAAGTTGAGACTTGCCGCGCAGATTATTATCGTTGGACGCAGTGGCTGTTCGAGCTTTTTTATAAGCGCGGGCTTGCTTATAAGAAGGAGGCGTCGGTCAACTGGTGCGACACTTGCGGCACGGTGCTTGCTAATGAGCAGGTCATTGACGGGAAATGTTGGCGTTGTGATTCTGACGTTCACAAGAAAAATCTCGCGCAGTGGTTCTTCAAAATCACCGACTACGCCGACGAGCTTTTAGCTGACTTGGACAAGCTGACGGGCTGGCCTAATCGCGTTAAAGTCATGCAGGAGAATTGGATTGGGCGCAGTGAGGGCTTGGAATTTTCTATGGAAGTTCCCGCGCTCGGCGAAAAGATTTCCGTCTACACGACGCGCCCTGATACCGCTTTTGGAATAACTTTCCTTGCGCTGGCTCCTGAACACCCGCTGGTTGAGAAAATCTGCGCGGTCAGCGAAAAATCCGACGACGTTAAAAAATTTGTCGAAAAAGCCCGCAGTCAAAGCGATATTGAGCGCACAAGTTCAGAGTCGGAGAAGGAAGGCATTTTCACGGGCGTTACTTGCGTCAATCCCTTCAACGGGCGCGAAGTTCAGATTTGGATTACGAATTACGTCGTATTCGAGTACGGCACGGGCGCACGACGAGCGCGACTGGATGTTCGCGACGAAATATAATCTCGACAAAATTTGGGTCATCGACAATCCCAAGACTCCGCTCGACTTCGCGAAGATGACGAACGCTTACGTCGACAAGGACGGAATTTTGATTAATTCGGGCAAGTTCACGGGCATGGAAATGCACAAGGCAATGAGCGCGATTATCAACGAGGCGGAGGCGCAAGGTTTCGGCACGCGCAAAGTCAATTATCGTCTGCGCGATTGGCTAATAAGTCGTCAAAGATATTGGGGCGCACCCATTCCCGTTATCTACTGCGACAAGTGCGGCGAAGTCCTCGTTCCGGAAGAAGATTTGCCAGTTCTCTTGCCCGACGACGTGGAGTTTAAGCAGGGCGCGTTGAGTCCGTTGTCGACCAGCAAAAGATTCAACAAGTGCACTTGCCCGAAATGCGGCGGACCTGCGCACCGCGAGACCGACACGATGGACACGTTCATTTGTTCGAGTTGGTATTACATGCGCTACACCGACCCGCACAACGACGAATTGCCCTTTGCCCGCGACAAAGTCAACTATTGGAGTCCTGTCGACCAATACATTGGCGGCATTGAACATGCGATTTTGCATTTGCTTTACTCGCGATTCTTTACAAAGGTTCTGCGCGACGCCAAGCTTTTGGATTATGACGAGCCGTTTTCAAATCTGTTAACTCAAGGTATGGTTATCAAGGACGGCGCGAAGATGTCCAAGTCCTTGGGCAACGTCGTTTCGCCGGAAGAAATTATCGGCAAGTACGGCGCGGACACGGCGAGATTGTTTATCCTGTTCGCCGCGCCCGTCGAACGCGATTTGGATTGGAGCGATGAGGGCGTTCAAGGCTCGTTCAGATTTTTAAATCGCGTGTGGCGGATAATTCATATCTTCGCCGACAACTTCGACAAGCCCGCGCAGGCGTTGACGCCCGAAGAAATTTCCTTGCGCCGCACGTTGCACAAGACGATTAAAAAAGTCACGGAGGACGTCCGCGACCGCTTTGCCTTCAACACGGCGATTAGCACGTTAATGGAACTTGTCAACGCAATGCACGCCTTCCAAGACAAGCCGATTAACGCCGAGCTTGCCCGTGAGCTGTCGAGAAATTTATTGCTGATGCTTGCGCCGTTCGTGCCGCACATTGCCGCCGAGCTTTGGAGCAAATTCTTTGAAGGCGACGTACACAAGCAGAGTTGGGCGACCTTCGACGAGGCGGCGATTGTCGAGGAGGAAATAGAAATCGTCATCCAAATCAACGGCAAAGTTCGCGAGCACATAAAAATCCCCGTCGGCTTGACCAAAAATGATTTAGAAAAACTTGCGCCGACGTTGCCGCGAGTCCAAGAGCTGACAGCAGATAAAAACGTCGTCAAAATAATCGCCGTGCCGAACAAGCTGATAAATATCGTCGTTAGATAAATTCATTCCTAATTCCACATTACTAATTCCTAATTAAAAAATCCCCCGCGCAGATTTTACGCAGGGGATTTTTTTATAAAACCTTGTAAGTCAGCGTCGTGTTGCCGATTAAAATTTTGTCGCCGTCCTTGAGTTCGCAACTGCTAATCGGCTTTTTATTGACAAGCGTCCCGTTAAGACTGCCCGCGTCGTAGAGAATATGGCGGTGGCGTTCGTAGGAAATGTAGGCGTGAATTCGCGACACGCCGTCATCGTTCAGCACAAAGTCATTGGTCGGTTTGCGTCCGAGATAAATTTGTTTCTCGCCGCAAATAACCTCCGCCGTCTTGAAATCGCTCAATACCGCCAGATTATATTCAACTTTGCGCGTCGGCGAAGTGCGCATGTTTTTAATAATCGCCGTCCGGTCGGCAATAATCGTCTTATCGTTGTCGTTGACGTTCACGTCGCGAATCAGCGTTTGCGACAACACGTCGTTTTCAAGGTTAATCGTATCTTCCTCCTGCGCGGCGTCGTCAATAAACTCCGACTCAACGACAATGGAATTTTCGTCGCTTGTCATCTTCTTAATCTTGACGGAGAGCTTGCCGTCCATGAAACAATTATCGCGAATGACTTTGCGTTCAACCGCCTCATGCAACGCCTTAATCAATCGCGCCGCGCTCAGCCGGTGACAATCCTCCTCGCAAAGGTAAATCGTGTAGGAATTCGGGACGAGTTTATCCTTAGTCTTCTGCTTGGCAACTTCGCGCTCAAGGGCTTTTATGAGTTCGTCCGGCTCGACTTCGTTGCGCCGCTGAAAAAAATTCGCCAGCTGCCCGCTTATCACGCTTGCTAAGTTCAAGTTCGCCGCCTCCTTGTTTTTTTCAGACATTATAGCACAACCGCAAAAAAAATGCTCCCCGTTGAAATTTCGGACAGCATTTTTTTTATCGTCAAAAAGCTTTAAACCAACTCAATCATTTGACGAGTTGCGAATCGTTAACTTTAATGTGGAAAGTCGACGCCGTAAAGTTCTTAAGTTGAATTGAGCCGTCGTCAAATTTTAAAGTGAAGACGTTGTTCTCATAAGAAACCGCGAAGTCAGGACTGCCGACTTGAAGAGTATCCGTTTCTTCAAAGCCGAAGATAACATCATTGCCGTCGCCCGCTTTGTAAACGAAAGTATCAG
>CAMYWI010000071.1 GCA_947302675.1 uncultured Selenomonadales bacterium
GGGGCGACGCCGACGGTATTTGCATCACGCAAATGCGTCGGCGCGAGCGCACATCCTTGTGCGCTCGATGAGGAGGATTAAAAATTTTTTGGGAGGCATTACCATGCGTAAGGAACACGATTTTTTGGGAGAGATTGAAGTCCCCGACGAGGCGTATTACGGCGTGCAGACCATGCGGGCTATCGAGAACTTCACGATCACGGGGCGCAGGCTCGACGAAGATTTTATTAAGTCTCTCGCCAAAGTTAAGAAGGCAGCCGCGCAGGCGAACATGGAAACGGGGCGTCTCGACCGCAAGATTGGCAATGCGCTCGTGCAGGCGGCGGAAGAAATTATCGACGGCGAGTTCATTGACCAATTCCCCGTTGACCCGATTCAAGGCGGCGCGGGCACTTCAATTAACATGAACATGAACGAAGTCCTTTGCAACCGTGCGCTTGAAATTATCGGCGAGGCGAAAGGTCGCTACGACATTATCAGCCCGAACAATCACGCGAACATGGCGCAATCGACCAACGACAGCTTGCCGACCGCTATCAAAGTTTGCTTGACCTACAAAAGCCACAACGTCACCAACGCACTTGATTATCTTGCCCGCGCACTCGAAGACAAGGCGGAGGAGTACAAGGACATTTTGAAAATGGGGCGCACGCATTTGCAAGACGCCGTTCCTATTACGCTTGGTCAGGAAATGGGCTCTTATGCGTCGGCGATTCGTCGCAGTATCAAGCGCATTGAGTGGGCGATTGACAGCATCCGCTTAATTAACATGGGCGGCACGGCGGTTGGTACCGGTCTCAATGCCGAACCTGCTTATATCAAAATCGTTGCGCGGAAACTCCGTGAGATCACCGGCGAGAACTTCGAGACTTCGACAAACATTATCGACGCCACGAACAACACGGACGGCTTTGTCGACGTCAGCTCCGCGCTGAAGAATACCGCGCTTGTCCTTATCAAAATGGCGAACGACTTCCGGCTTATGGCGTCGGGTCCTCGTTGCGGCTTGAATGAACATTTCCTGCCCAATCGTCAGCCCGGCTCGTCCATAATGCCCGGCAAGGTCAATCCCGTTATCGCGGAGGTTATGGATCAGGCGTGCTATCAAGTTATCGGCAACGACCTCGCGGTCACGATGGGCGTTGAGAACGGGCAGTTCGAGTTAAACGTTATGGAACCGATTATGGCTTACAACCTTTGCTCGTCGATGAATTATCTTGCGAATGCGTCGCGGACTTTCGTTGACAAGTTGCTTGTTGGGCTTGAGCCGAACCGCGAACAATGTCAAAAGTGGTTGGATAGTTCGGTCGGAGTTGTGACGGCACTCCTGCCGCATTTGGGCTACGAGCAATGCTCAATGCTTGCCAAAGAGGCGTATGCGACGCGCCGCCCGATTCGCGAAATCATTTTGGAAAAGGGCTTGCTCACCGAAGAACAACTCAAGCACTACATGTCGCCCGAAAAAATGACGCGTCCCGGCATCACCAACTGATATGATTCTTCCGCAGTGCGAAATTGATTCGATAACCGCGCAGGAAATTTTATTCGTGGCAGGTGGACGCGTTCCCAGCCGCGAATTTTTTTTGAACGTTGCGAGCGGTCGGAAAGTTTTTGCTGTCGACAAAGGGATTGAGCTTTGCAAGGCGTGCGACGTTGCTCCGAACTTTTTAATCGGTGACTTCGACAGCGCGGAAAGTCCTGCGGTCGAGTGGGCGCGAGCAAAAAATATTCCCGTCGAAAAATATCCTGCCGACAAAGATTTTACTGACACGCAACTTGCCCTGCGTCACGCCGCTGAAATTTTCGGCGAGCACGTCGCGCTTTTGACGGGAGTTTTCGGCGGACGCTTTGATCATCTTTACAGCAACATTTTCACCTGCGCGGCTCTTGAGAGGAAAGTTATCCTTGCCGACGAGCGCGAAGTTGTTTTCTATCTTCGCGGCGGCGAATCAGCTGAGATTAAATTTTTTCAAAGCCCGCTTGCCGTGAGCCTCTTGCCCATGACTTCAACCTGCGCGGGCGTCACGACGAAAAATCTTCACTGGGAGCTTGACGGCGCGATCTTAACGCAAAACTTTCCAAACGCCACGAGCAACCGCGCCGATTCCGATAAAATTTCCGTCGGCGTCGGGCGCGGCACGCTTGCGATTTACTTCTGCTTTGAATAAAAAAATCCCGCCTCGTGACGGGATAATTTTTTTACAAAAATTTTTTAGCCGAGCAGAATTTCCTTGTTGTTGAGAATTTCGAGGGCAGGAGCACACGCGCCGCAGTCGCAATATTTCGCGCCGTTCGCCTTGAGTTCGTCGGCATGAGCGGCGAAATTCTTTTGCGCCTCGCCGAAAATTTCTTTAGCGCGTTCCGAGTGCGCGAAGACGACCAAATCATCAACGGTCGTGATGTCTTCCTTAATCTCGGCAATGAGATTTTCAGCGGCAGATTTTTCCTTGTCCGTGCCGAGCGCGTCGAAGTAAATTTGAATCGTAGCCGCCAGTTCGGGACAACAGCTCGGAGCCGCCGCCATCGCCTTAATCTTTTCAATCAGTGCTTGCTTATCCATTTTGAAACCTCCAAAAAATTATTTGCCAAGCAGAATATCTTTGTGTTGAAGAACTTTAAGCCCTTGAGTACAGGCAAAACAGTTGCAATATTTCGCACCGCTCGCCTTGAGCGCGTCGGCATTTGCGGCGAAAATTTTTGCTCGCGCCGCGCCAAACATCTCAATCGCGTTGTTCGAGTGCGCGAAGAGAACCAGTTGTTCAATCCGAACGACGTCGGCTTTAAGCTCGTCGATAAGATTTTCTACGGCAACTTTCTCGTCAGCCGTGCCGAGCGCGTCGAAATATTTTTTAATCATATCGCGAAGGTCGACGTAACAACTAGGCGACGCCGCAATATCTTTAAGTTTTTCGAGCAGAGCTTTTTTATCGGGCGAAGTTTCTTTTGCGTCGAGGAGAATTTCTTTGTGCTGAAGAATTTCTGCGGCGGGCGTGCAAGCCGGGCAGTCACAGTACTCCGCGCCGCTCGCCTTGAGTTCGTTGGCATGAGCTAAAAGTTTTCTTGCGCCTTCCTTGCCGAGAATTTGAATTGCATGAGCCGACCGCGCAAAAGTTAACAGCTCGTCAATCGGCACGAGGTCGTTCTCAATCTCGGCGATTAAATTCTTTGCGGCAATTTTTTCACTGGGCTTGCCGAGCGCGACCAAGTAGCTGTGAACTGCTCGCTTGAGTTCGGGACAGCACGTCCGCGCCGCCGCCATTGCCTTAACTTTTTCAATCAAGGTTCGTTTATCCATTCCTAAACCTCCAAAAATTTTCGATTTAAAATTTATCACAGCACATGCAACTTTTCAAGCCCGCCCGATTTTTTACGCGGCGAAAATTTTCCTGAGCTTAGCAAAGAACTCCGCCTTCCACAACCTGAACTTAAATTCCGTCAGCCCGAAACGCGGCTTGCGAATGTGCACGCGGTAAAGTTCATAAGGATTCGTTTCAATGGTATTCAAGCCCGCCTCGCCCGTGACCGCCGTCAAATAATTTTCCTCGCGCAGAATTTCTTCAAGCTCCGAATCAAATTCGCCGTTGGGATAGGACAAGCTGTAAATCGTCGCAAGCCCGCTCCACTCCAAAAAAGTTTTCGACTCGCGCAGTTGCCGCCGCTTGAAAGTTTTATCCAAAGAAGTTAGCGGCAAATGGTCCGACGTGTGCGAGCCAATCTCAAGCCCGCGCCCTTGCATTTCCTTTAGCTCCTCAACCGTCAGATAGCCCGCCTTGCCGACCTCGTTCGTGATGACGTAGACAACGGCGGTCATTTTGTGTTCAAGCAGAATCGGGAGCATTTCGTTATAATTGTCCGCGTAGCCGTCGTCGAAGGTCAGCACAATCGGCTTTTCGGGGAGCGTGCCCTTGCCGTGAACGACGCGCATAAAATCTTGCAGTGTTATCGTCGTGTAGCCTTGCGCTTGAAGATAATCCAACTGCGCAGTAAAATCGGTGGGCGGCACGTTATAAATCTCGTAAACAGGATCAAGCGGCGCGTCGGTCACTTGATGATATTCGAGGATTGGAAAGCCTTCCGGCTCCGGCAACAAAAAAATTATCGCGCTCAGAACCAAAATCGCACCGCCTATGATTCGCAAAGTTTATCACCTCCAAATTTATTTTATCACGGCGATAAACTCTTGCCAAAAAAATTTTTCCAAAGGAGATTTTCAGCTTGAAAGCATTCGAGAAACTTCAAAGCGTCGGAAAGGCGTTAATGTTGCCAGTCGCGGTGTTGCCGGCGGCGGCGATACTCTTGCGTTTCGGCTCGCCCGACCTGCTCAACATTGCGTTTATCGAGAAGGCGGGCGGCACGATTTTTGAAAACCTGCCGATAATTTTTTCAATCGGTATCGCGTTCGGCTTGGCGAAGAACACCGACAACAACGGCGCGGCGGGCTTGGCGGGCTTTGTCTGCTACGCCGTGCTCACTGCGGCTTTGAAGTCGCTCGACGCGGGAATTAATATGGGCGTCTTCGCGGGCATTATCAGCGGCTTGACGACTGGCTTTTTATACAACCGCTTTTACAAAGTCAAGCTCCCCGAATATCTTGGATTCTTTGGCGGGCGGCGGTTCGTCCCGATTGTGACTTCGTTCGCGGCGATTATCCTTGCGCTGATTCTGTCCGTTGTGTGGCCGCCGATTCAAGACGCGATTAACTCCGTCGGCGAGCTGATTATAAGTTCGGGCGGCGTCGGCACATTTATTTACGGCGTGCTCAATCGCCTACTGATACCGCTCGGACTTCATCACATAACCAATAATCTGGTCTACTTTGTCTTTGGCGAGTGGACAAATCCTGCGACGGGCGAGATTGTTCGCGGCGACTTGACGAGATTTTTTGCGGGCGACCCGACGGCGGGGATTTTTATGTCGGGCGGCTTCCCGATTTTTATATTTGGACTGCCGGCGGTTGCGTTGGCAATGTATCGCACAGCCAAGCCCGAAAATCGTTCAAAGGTCGCGGGCGCGTTGGCGTCAATGGCACTCGCCGCATCGTTGACGGGAATCACCGAGCCGATAGAATTTTCGTTCATGTTCCTTGCGCCCATGCTCTACGCCGTCCACGCAATCTTAATGGGCGCGGCAATGTGGATTTGTTACGAGCTGGGAATTTTAGTCGGTTGCGGCTTTTCGCCGAGCCTTATCGATTTAATTTTGAGTTGGGGAATTTCGACGCGCCCCGCGTTGGTTATCCCCGTCGGCTTGGCGTTCAGCGTAATTTATTATTTCGTGTTCAGTTGGGCGATTGTGAAGTTCGATTTGCCGACACTCGGTCGCTACGACGAAGACGCTCCTGCGGAAGAAAAAAAATCAGCCGCGCGGCTCGTTGAGGGCTTGGGCGGCATGGAAAATATTTTGACGATTGACAACTGCGCGACGCGCCTGCGCTTGACTGTCAAGGACATTTCTAAGGTCGATGAGAAAATTTTGACGGCGGCGGGAGCTAAGGGCGTCTTCATGAGCGGCAACGGCGTACAGGTCGTTATCGGCACGCAGGTTGAATTCGTCGCCGACGAGATTAAGTCGCTAAGAACTCGCGGATAAGTTGCGCGGACTTTGGCGTTCGGCGTGGTTTATTATTTCGTGTTCAGTTGGGCGATTGTGAAGTTCGATTTGCCGACACTCGGTCGCTACGACGAAGACGCTCCTGCGGAAGAAAAAAAATCAGCCGCGCGGCTCGTTGAGGGCTTGGGCGGCATGGAAAATATTTTGACGATTGACAACTGCGCGACGCGCCTGCGCTTGACTGTCAAGGACATTTCTAAGGTCGATGAGAAAATTTTGACGGCGGCGGGAGCTAAGGGCGTCTTCATGAGCGGCAACGGCGTACAGGTCGTTATCGGCACGCAGGTTGAATTCGTCGCCGACGAGATTAAGTCGCTAAGAACTCGCGAATAAACTGCGCGGACTTCAACTCGCCGCCCAAAGTCATTTGCACATACTCCATTAAAAATTTTTCCGCAGTGTCGAGCTGCTTGGTTTTAAAATTTATTCGCGTCTCGTCTCGCCAATCGAAACTCAACAGCGTCTCGAAAGTTTTCCGCAAGACTTCGGGATAAGGACGGCAGTCCTCCGCTAAGTCAACACAATTCATGCAGACCGCGCCGCCGTCAAGTAAACTTATCGCCGCGTCGCCTTCAATCACCTCACCGCAATGAACGCAACGTTCAAAGTTCAACTGGACGCCGCTCGTCTCCATAAATTGACACGCCCCGATAAGCGCGGCAACTTTTGGATTGCGCTTGCTCAACACGGGTAAAGATTTTTTCAGCAGATAAAAAGTCGCCGGCGATTTCTCTTGCGGCAACGTCATGCGATTGACAATCTCAAAAAAAAGCGACGCATAAGCCAGCCGCTCCAAGTCATTAGTCAGCGCGTCGTAGAAATTCAAAATGTCCGCCTCGCGAATCGTGTCGACCTGCGAGCCGCGACTGATCTCCGCCGTAATGTGATTGAACATCTGCATTGCGCCCGAAAGTGGACTGCGCGAGCGTCGGCAGCCGTAAGCGTTCGCCTCGACCTTGCCGCGCTCCTTACTAAAAAGCGTGACAACCTTGTTGGCGTCGCCGAAATTTTTTGTATCGAGGACAATCGCCTCGACCGTGTAAGTCTCCAAAATCTTTTCTCCGATATAAAATTTCAGAAGTGAGCGAAAACCCGGCCGCGCATGGACGCGCGGCCGCCCGCGCTATTTCGCGTGACGCGAAATCAGCGGGTCTTACGCCTTTTCTTTTGTATACTTTTCTTTGGGCGTAGCAAAGAAAAGTATGTTAATCTGCAAAGAAAAGTAT
>CAMYWI010000072.1 GCA_947302675.1 uncultured Selenomonadales bacterium
TTCGTCGAGTTGCGAATTAATCTTTGCTCCGAGCGGCGTCCTTAACATTTTCGCGCGAAGGTCGGGATTCATCGCGTGAATCGATACGAACAGCGGCGACAGGTGATATTTTTTGATTCTGCGGAAGTCTTTAGCCGTTAAATTCGTCAGCGTAATGAAATTCCCGAATAAAAACGATAATCTGTAGTCATCGTCCTTGATATTGAGCGTTTGGCGCATGTTCGGCGCGATCATGTCGACAAAGCAGAATACGCAATGATTTTTGCAACGCCTTATCCCGTCGAAGACCGCCGACTCGAACTCCGCGCCCAATTCCTCGTCAATATCCTTTTCAAACGCGATTATCTCGCGCTCGCCGTCCGAATGTTCGATTAACAGCTCGATTTCCTCTTCCGCAAGTAAAAAACTTAAATCTATTATGTCAAGCGGTATCTTTCCATTGATTTTTAGGATTTTGTCGCCCGCCGCCAGCTCCAACTCCTCAGCCAAGCTCCCCTTTTCTATCCTGCTTATCAAAACTATTCCTCCAGTCAAAACGCATTATAGCATAAAAAAATCGCCCTGAAAAAATTTTTCGGGGCTTAACTTTTTTATGAGTTGAAAATTTTTACGCCTTGACGACGCCGATACGCGCCTTAATGTGCTTGCCGCTCAAAATCTCGTCGACCATTGCGACCGCATAATCCGCGTAGCTGATGACGCTTTCGCCCGCCGCGTTCAAAATCAACTCCTCGCCGCCGACAAGATATTTGCCGGTTTTCTCGCCGTCCGCTTGAAAGTCGCACGCGGGGCTGATGAAAGTCCATTTAACGTCGTCACGAGCGCGAATTTTTTCCA
Source organism: uncultured Selenomonadales bacterium (assembly GCA_947302675.1). The sequence continues at coordinate 838 of CAMYWI010000072.1, forward strand.
AAGCTTGAGCTTGAGCCGACGCGAGCGGTTTCCAATCGGCAGGGAAATTCGGCGCGTCCATAACTTGCGCGGTGTGTTCGGCATTCGTGTAAAGACTGCCCGCGCCGCCGACGATTAAAAGCCGCGTGTTGGTTCCGCTGACCAAATCGCAAAGATGTTGGCTTGTTTTAGTGTGGAGCGGCAAAGTTTCAGGCGTCCACGCACCAAAGGCATCAACAACCGCGTCGAAGTCCTTCAAGTCGTCTTGAGTGAGCGCGAGAATATCTTTCACGACAACTTTTGCCGCGCCGTCAACTTCGGAAGGCTTGCGAACGAATGCAACAACTTCAATTCCGCGCGAATTCGCCTCCGCGACGATTTTCCTGCCGGCTTTGCCAGCCGCCGCCACTACCGCAATTTTCATTTGAATTCCTCCCAAAAATTTTTGCCGTCATGATAAAATTTTTTATCTGAAAACGCAAGAGGGCACAAATTTATAACCGTTTGAAATTTTTTGAACAGGGCATTAAAATTTTATCGGAGGCGAGCGCATGATAAGGAAAAAAGAACTGCCGGATTGCCCCGTCGCGACGACGTTAAGCTTGATAAACAGCAAATGGAAAGTTTTTATCCTGCAGAGGTTGCAAGAGCGGTCGTGGCGTTACAACGAGCTGAAAAAATCGATTGCCGGCATAAGCCAAAAGGTTTTGACGGACAATCTGCGGTCATTGGAGGCGGACGGACTGGTTCAGCGAAAAACTTTCAATGAAAAATCGCCGCACGTGGAATATTCGCTGACAAAACTCGGCGAAGAATTTAAGCTGATATTAAATGCGCTTTATGATTTTGGTTTGCGCTATAAAAAGTTGGAGCATAATTAAATGTTGCGGCTGACGTGAAAAAGTAGTATACTGCGCGAATCAAAGGAGGAAATAATATGCAGAAGTTTGAGAAGTGGCAAGGGTGCGGCAACGATTTTATAATCATCGACCGCGCGGGCGACGAAGTTGAAACTCCGGAAGAAATTCGCCGCTTGTGCGACAGACACTTTGGTATCGGCGCGGACGGCGTGATTTACGTGCAAAGTTCAAAGAAAGCCGCGACTCGCATGAGAATTTTCAATGCGGACGGTTCCGAGCCGGAAATGTGCGGCAATGGCATTCGCTGTTTCGCGCGTTATCTTTTGAGCGGCGATAAATTTTTCAGCGACGACGATTTGAGCGTCGAGACGGGTGCGGGCGTCTTAACCGTCAGCATGAAATACGATTTGATTACGGTTGACATGGGAGAGCCGATTTTCAACGCGGATTTAATCCCCGTCGCGGGTTTCGGCAGTCAAAAATTGGTCGCGGAGCCTATCGAAGTCGACGGAATTACCTACAAAATGACTTGCGTCAGCATGGGCAACCCGCATTGCGTGATTTTCGTCGACGATATTAACAGGATTGACCTTGAGCACGTCGGACCGAAGTTCGAGAATCATAAAATTTTCCCGCGCAGAACCAATACCGAGTTTGTTCAAAAAATCGGCGAAGACAAGTTGCGCATGAGAGTTTGGGAGCGCGGCAGCGGAATAACGTTGGCTTGCGGCACGGGAACTTGTGCAACGGCGGTCGCGGCGAACCTCAACGGCTTGACGGGCAGAAAGTGCACGGTGATTCTTGACGGCGGCGAACTTCAGATTGATTGGCGCAAAAATAATCACGTCTTCATGACTGGTCCCGCTGAAAAAGTTTTCGTTGGTGAATTTTAAATGCGCGGCTTGCTGATTGTGATTTCGGGCGCGAGCGGCACGGGCAAGGGCACTGTTTGCAAAAAAATTCTCGCAGAAATGCCAAAAATCGCCTATTCAATCTCTGCGACGACAAGAAAGCCTCGTGCGGGCGAAGTTGACGGCAGAGAATATTATTTCTTGAGCGTCGAGGAGTTCAAAGCTTGGATTGCGGAAGAAAAATTTCTTGAGTACGCCGAAGTTTACGGGAATTTTTACGGCACGCCGCTGAATAAGATTGAGGAGCGGCTCAATCGCGGCGAGGATATTCTTTTGGAAATTGATGTTCAAGGCGCGTTGAATGTTAAGAAAAAATGTCCTGACGGAGTGTATATTTTCCTGTTGCCGCCGAGTTTGGAAGAGTTAAAGCGCAGAATCGAAGGGCGCGGCACGGAAAATCCCGAATCTTTATCGCGTCGCTTGAAAAATGCCGTCGCCGAGATAAAAATCGGGCGCGAATATGATTATGTCGTCGTCAATGACACGATTGACAACGCCGCCGCGCAGATTAAGGCGATTTTGACCGCCGAACGCTTGAAAGTCGCTCGGAACGCGGAGAAATTTGACTTTGAGGGAGGATTTTAAATGAAACTTAAAGAAGACGTGCTGAGCATGGTAAATCCTTCGACGGATTCGATGCTCAAGCAAACGCACAGCCGCTATGCATTGGTGGTTTTGGCGAGCAAGCGCGCCCGCGAACTTTTGAGCGGAAAACCCTGCCGCGTCGAAAATCGCGCCAACAAGTACGTCACCAACGCGATGGAGGAAATTAACGAGGGCAAGATTACTTACACGATAAAGGATTGAAAAATGCTCGATAAAAATATTTTAATCGGCGTGACGGGCGGGATTGCGGCTTATAAGGTCGTCGAAGTCGCGAGCCGCCTCAAAAAATCGGGCGCGAACGTCAAAATTATCATGACAAAGCACGCAACCGAGTTACAAATAACGCCGTGTCCGTCGAAATGTTCGGCGACGCGGCTAATTTTAATGTTGCGCACATTGCGCTTGCGAATTGGGCGAATTTAATGCTGATTGCGCCTGCGACCGCGAATTTTTTAGCGAAAATGGCGCACGGGATAGCAGATGACCTCTTAACCACGACGATTTTGGCTTTCGACAAGAAAATTTTGGTCTCGCCGTCGATGAACACCAAGATGTTTGAAAATCCTGCGACGCAAGCAAACTTAGCGACGTTAAAAGCTCGCGGCGTGGAAATTTTAGAGCCAGCGTCGGGAAATTTGGCTTGCGGCACGAGCGGCAAAGGTCGTTTGCCCGAACCGATAGAAATCTGCGCGGCTGTCGAGAAATTCTTTGCTCCGAAAACTTTAAGCGGGAAAAAAATTCTCGTGACGGCGGGCGGAACCGTTGAGGCGATTGATCCCGTTCGATATATCGGCAATCGTTCAAGCGGGCGCATGGGTTACGAAATTGCAAAAGCGGCAGTCAACGCGGGCGCGGAAGTCGTTTTAATTTCTGGAAAGAGTGAACTTGAGCCGCCGAGCGGTTTAAAAAGTTTCGTCAAGGTCGAATCGGCTTTGAAAATGCGCGAGGAAGTTTTAAAAGAGTTTAAAAGCGTCGATGCCGTGATTATGTCCGCCGCAGTCGCCGATTATCGCGTCAAAGCTCCCGCCGCGCAGAAAATTAAAAAGTCCGACGAAACTTTGACGCTTGAGCTTGTGAAAAATCCCGACATTCTCCGCGAACTCGGCGGCTTGAAGAAATCTCAAGTTTTGGTCGGCTTTGCGGCGGAAACTCAAAACATTTTGGAGTACGCCAACAAAAAGCTCGTTGAAAAAAATCTTGACTTCATTGTTGCAAACGACGTGACGGCGGAAGGCGCGGGTTTCGGCGTCTCGACCAACATTGCGTCGATTATTTGGCGCGGCGGCGACGTTGAAACCTTCGACAAGATGAGCAAAGCCGCTCTCGCCGAGAAAATAGTTACCCGTGTCGCCCTCGTTGTTAAATGACACATCGCTTTATGCGAAATAAAAATGAAAAAGCCCTCCGGTACTCGCCGAAGGGCTTTTTTTCGTTTAAGTTTTCGATTTAGTAATTCGTGATATAAGCGACTGCCAACTGACCTTTATCCAAAGTTGCTTCTCTTTCTTTGAGAATTGCCGCGCCGTTTTCTTCGCCAAATTTCTTCCAAAATTCCGGTCCGCTCATCGTATTGCCGCTTTTATCGGTGTAAACGTTATCAAGAAGAAGTCCGGTCTGCTTATAGCCGCTATAACCCATGCCGTGAAGAGTTTTTGCAACTAAAGCGGTGTCTTGTGCTTGTTCAAAGCTTAATTTCCCGCGCAAATACAGTTGCATACCGTCGCGAGCAGTATCTGTTAAGCCGCCGCCAGCCACACCATCGAGTTCCGCGTCGCTCATGATTTCATTCGCGATTTTGTCTTCCTTAGCCATATTATCAATCTCCTTTCTGTTTTCGATCCTTTATACGTCTCAATTTCCATTTCGTTACAACTTTAGCAGAAAATTTTTATCTTGACAACTAAAAGCCCTCTGACAACGATTTGTTAAATAAAGATAAGAAATTCTTTCCGCTTGGCGTTAATCATTAAAATTTCAGAATGATATGCTAGTCTTGCGTAAACCACATAGGAGGTGAGGTTTATGCTTGACAAAGCAATAAAATTTTTTATCACGCTGACATGTGCGATAATCGGGGGCGCGGCGTTGCACCAGGCAAGCCCGTTTCTGATCTCGTACATCAATCTGGAATTCTTCCAAATCAACACGGGCATTTTCCGCTTGACGATGGCAAATCTCGTCTGCATACTTGCGGGCGCGTCTATCGGCGGGCTGGTTGGTTGGTTCGTGTCGCCGTATTTAATCGGCAAGCTTGGAAAATTCACCGCATTTGTCGAAAAGCAACTTAGCAAAATGCCAATCAACGACGTTATCGCCGGAGCGGTCGGGTTGGCTATCGGACTCATTATCGCGAATTTATTGGGCAGTGCCTTCGCCCGCATTCCTATCGTCGGCAATTATATTCCAATTATTTTTAGCCTTGTGCTCGGCTATCTCGGCGTTCGTATCACGATTAAAAAGCGCAAGGAGCTAACTGGCAGTTTCGATTTTATTCCGCACATGATTAAAGATATCTTGCGCAGTCGCGAGGCTGATAAGGCGGCAAAGGAAGTTAAAGAGCCTGTCAAAGTCGTCGAACCGCAACCGCCCGCGCAGGTCGAAGAAACTCCGCCCGTTGAACGCGCCAAAGTCAATCTCGTCAAGCTTAAGGAGCATAAGAATAAAAATTACAAGCTGTTGGATACTAACGTCATCATTGACGGGCGCATTGCTGACATTTGCAAGACGGGTTTTTTGGAAGGTACGCTGTTAATTCCGGTCTTCGTGCTTGAGGAGTTGCAATACATTGCCGATTCGCCCGACACGTTGCGGAGAGTTCGCGGGCGGCGCGGGCTTGACGTTTTGCAGAAAATTCGCGAGGACTCAAGCCTTGAGGTCGAAGTTATGAACGTTGACTTTGAAGATATTCAAGGCGTCGATTCAAAACTCGTGCGGCTCGCGCAGAAACTCGGCGGCAAAATTATCACCAACGATTTCAATCTTAACAAGGTTGCTCAGCTGCGCGACGTTGCCGTTTTGAATATCAACGAACTTTCCAACGCGGTTAAGCCTGTCGTGATTCCCGGCGAAATGATGCGTGTGCAAGTCGTCAAGGACGGCAAGGAGCCTGGTCAAGGCGTCGCCTACCTCGACGACGGCACAATGATTGTTATCGAGAACGGGCACAGATATTTGAGCAAAACCATTTCCGTTGAAGTCACAAGCGCGTTGCAAACATCGGCGGGCAGAATGATCTTCGCCAAGCCGCGCTGACTTTCAGAGCAAAACTTTTCGAGTTTGAAACTTCAAACTCATTTTTTTTTTTTGCCTAATCCTTGAGGGTGACGGTCGCGAGCGAGGCAACTTTGTCGTCTTCCTTAGTCTTCATAAGCATGACGCCCTGCGTATTGCGGCTGAACGAACTAATTTCCGCAATGCTCGTGCGAATCACGAAACCTTCCGTCGTTATCAAAAGGAGTTCCTGTTCGGGACTTTCAAAACAAAACTTTTCGAGTTTGAAACTTCAAACTCATTTTTTTTTTTGCCTAATCCTTGAGAGTGACGGTCGCGAGCGAGGCAACTTTGTCGTCTTCCTTAGTCTTCATGAGCATGACGCCCTGCGTATTGCGGCTGAACGAACTAATTTCCGCAATGC
>CAMYWI010000073.1 GCA_947302675.1 uncultured Selenomonadales bacterium
TCCCTGTCGGTCGTCGACCAACGGTTAATCGCCGTCGCCATTTCAAGTTTCGGCTGTTCGTCTTTAGGGATTGCGTAAAGCCGCGCAACATTATTCTTGCCGACTTTGCCCGCTAAATATTCCATGCCCAGTTGAGGATAAAATTTCAGCTGTGTGAAATGCTCAATCACGCCAAAAGTTATTTTGCGCTCCTTCATCTTCGCCGCCGTCATGTCAAGGAAATTCGACGCGCCTAAAACTTCGGGGCCGTCAAAGACAATCGCCGAAATCGGATAATTTTTTATCCTGTCGAAGACGAATTGAACATTTTCGGCGGTGCACTTCCTAAAATTCATCGGGCGGGCAAGGATATTAAAACCTGCGGCGCGGGCACGGCTCATTTCGTCACGCGGCAAACCGAGCGGCATTTTTACCAGCTCGCCGAATTGCGCTTTGACTTCCAGAACTTCAATTCCGCCGACCGCGAAAATTTTAACGCGCTCTTCGCCTAAACGCTGAATCAAGGCTTCTTTAGTGTCGTAGTAGCTGTCAAGGTCGCCGCCAATAACGTAAACCCTATTCGGCTCAATCAACCCAAATTCAATTGTCTGTCGCCAAAGTTCATTAGTCAGCGTGCCGGTCTGATAATTCCCTAAAATGTCGCTTCCCGCCAACGCGAAAACTTTTCCCGCCAACGCTAAATCCTCAAGCTTTGAATCGTAAATCGCAAGGGACGTTATGCCCGCCTCTTTTGTCATCTTCAAAACGTCGTCAAGCTCCAAGCCTTCGCGCTCGGCAAGGTCGACAATGCTTTTGTAATCGACGACTAAATCAACCTGATTATTTTCCGACTCGACGAAATATCTTTGCCCCGCGATAATCAACGCCGCGAAAAGCCCGACGCAAATAACTATTACAAGCGTCCTGTTGTAAAGAAATTTTTTCATGCCTAATTCCTTGTCGCCGTAACGAAGGCTTCGCCTTGACGCATTTCAACTGTGCGGAACTGCATACCGAACGGCATTTTGACATTTTCAGTTATGTTGAAGTCGCCCAGAAATTTATCCAGATTGACGCGGCGCAAAACGGCGTTCTCAACGTTTATGTGATTCATCTTGAAATAAAGGTCGCCTTCGCGCGCGACAATTTGCCCGCCAATTTCAACGTCAGAATCGCGCCCAAGAATTTTAACTTTGCCAGAGGCGGTGATTCCTTCGGGCGTCATAGTGACGTGTGTACCTTTCAGCTGGTCAATTTTTTCCGCAAGGAAATCGCGCAAACTTTCTTCAGTGATAACGCCGCTAAGCTCCAATTTGCTTGCCGCCAACAAAATGCGGTTGGTATGTTCTTCGCGGCTAATTCCGTCGGTCGGCATAAGCAATTCTTTTATGTCAATGTGAATCGACGCGCCGTCAAGTTGCGCCTTTTTCAAGTTGAGTTCGCCAATCGTGGCGTCGGCGGCGGTGCATTGAATTTTATCGAAATATCCCAAAGCCATTTTCGCGCTCGGCAGGGCGTCAAGCGACAAAGTAACTTCGCTAGCATTAGTCGCCGTCGTGACTTTGTCTTTTAGATAGTTCGTCAAAGCTTTTGGCACGGCGAATTGAACAAACGCGCCCGCCGCTATCAGCAGGACGACTATCACGGCTAAAAATTTTTTCATTGCAAGCACTCCATTAAACTTTCACGTTAGCTTTTGCGGCAAGGTAGGCGCGGATAAACGGGTCAATCTCGCCGTCCATAACCGCTTGAACGTTGCCGGTCTCCTCGCCCGTGCGCAAATCTTTTACCAACTTATACGGCTGAAAAACATACGAGCGAATTTGGCTGCCCCACTCGATTTTTTTCAAATCGCCCTCAAGCCCGGCGCGTTCAGCCTCTTTTTTCTCAAGCTCCAACTCGAAAAGTTTAGCGCGAAGCATTTTTAAGCAACGCTCGCGATTTTGAATTTGCGAACGCTCATTCTGACATTGGACGACGATACCGGTTGGGATATGTGTCATACGGACGGCGGAGGAAGTTTTATTTATGTGCTGACCGCCCGCGCCGCTCGCTCGGTAGGTGTCAACGCGCACGTCCGCCATATTTATATCGACCTCGACCGCGTCATCAATTTCGGGCATAATGTCGCACGCGCTGAACGACGTATGACGCCGCGCATTTGAATCGAACGGCGAAATTCTAACCAGTCTGTGAATTCCCTTTTCCGACTTCAGATAGCCGTAAGCGTTGTGACCCTTAACGAACAGCGACGCCGATTTAACGCCCGCCTCGTCGCCTGGCAGCAAGTCAACCGTCTCGACCTCGAAGCCGTGACGCTCTGCCCATCGAACGTACATTCTTAAAAGCATTTGCGTCCAATCTTGCGCCTCAGTACCGCCCGCGCCCGCATGTAATGTCAAAATTGCATTGTTGCCGTCGTAGGGTTCGCTCAACATGATTTCGAGCCGCAGATTTTCCAAGCCCTTTTCAATCTCCGCAATGTCCGCCGCAATGTCAGCTTCTTGCGAATCGTCTTGTTCTTCAAGCGCGAGTTCTAAAAGAATTTGCACGTCGTCAAACTTCGTCAAAAGATTTTTGTAAGTCTCGATGCCCGATTTAACGTCGTTCAACTCTTGGGTGATTTTCTGCGCGGCTTCGGGATTGTCCCAAAAAGTCGGCTCGCCCATTTTGTATTCAAGCTCGGCAATTTTTTCTTCCTTGCGAGCTATGTCAAAGTGAATTCCCCATTTCGTTCAACTTGTCGCGCAGAGCCGTCAGCTCTACTTTTCTGTCTTCAAGCATTGAATCATCTCCTTAAAATTGCGCCATTATCTTAGCGTTTTCTATTGCTGATAAAGCCGGCGAAAATTTTTTCAGCGCAGCTATCGTGTTCTCGAACGTGTCGGCTAAAACCAATTCGACGCGCCCGCCCAAAAGTCTTTTCGCCTGTTTGAATACTAATCGATAATCCGGACTCGACGCGACTAAAACATAACTTGACGCTAAATCCGAATGCGCCGCCCCGATTATTTCTGCCAGCGACGGCGAAGACTCTTCGCTACCAGATACCAAAATTGATGCGCCCGCGTCTTGAAGTTTCTGCGCCTCGATTGAATCTTTAGCGACTGCAAGCGCGGCAACTTCCATTAGAGTATCTCCTTGCGGCAGGGCGTGCGCTTCGCTCATGTTTACGATTTTAACTTCCTTCAGCGGTCCCCAGCCGATTGCCTGTTCCAAAGTCGTGCCGACGTGGTCTGTATGCAAATGAATATCCAAGCCGCCGCTTGACCGCTCGACAATCGAAAAGCTACTAAAGTCGCGCATTTGCCGTTCTAATTCGGACTTGCTCGCCTTTGAATTTTTTACGCGCAACCTTATGCAATACGGTCGCACCAAATCATTTCGCGGGTCGGGCATATTTTTATGCGTCCCCAAGCCCAGCGACAAACTCACTGCCGGCGATACAAAGTTTCCGTCCAAACCTTTCAAGCAACCGCGCAGGAAACTTAACATGATACTCGCGCCCGCCTCCGAAAGTTGCAACTGCTTAACGGCTTGTTCGCCCGCTTCAATCGCCTTCAACAAAATTTCGACAATCGGCATACCGTCGCGCACCGCGTGATAAGCTCCTTTGGCAACCGCCTTTGCAACCGTGATAAACGCTCGCTCCGGACCTTCAGGAATTACTCTTTGCGCGTATAAAATTCCGTACTGAAAAGCTTTGCCGAATTCCGAGCCGGTCGCGTCGTATTTGCCGACAAGCCCCGCGCTAATTCCTCTGAACATTTGCGACAAGACAACTCCCGCATTTCCTCTGGCTCCGAAAACTGCCGCCGTTGAAACTCTGCGCGATAAGCCGCCTATGCTATCGTCTTTCGCGTCGGCAAGGGGCATAACCGCCGCGCCCATTGTCCGCAAAATATGCGTGCCAGGTAACGTCCCCGCGCCGCCAAGAGCATTTATATTGTCGTATTCCAAAAGAAATTCACTGTACGCGCCCGCAACCATTCGTTTGAAGTCGCCGCCCGTGATAACTTCTCTGCTACCCGTCATTTTCTCACCGCCCTAACTAATTTTAAATCGGTTTGAAGGGATAATTCCCCTAATTCGCGAAATAAACGCAATAACCTTTAAGTGCAAGGAGAAAATTAAATGGCTGATAAAAATTTGGAAACCGCTCCGAAGCCTAAGCGCAGACGACGGAAAAGTTACAAGGACGACGGACGCGAGAAAATTTTTGCGCTCGACATAGGCACGCGAAGTGTCATAGGAATTGTCGCGGAACAGGACGACGACGGCTTGAATATCATCGCGACGCACCGTTTGGAACATACTAGCCGCGCCATGCTCGACGGACAAATTCACGACGTGCCACAAGTCGCTGAAGTTATAATCCGCGTGAAAAATTATTTGGCGGATAAGGTCGGCGAACTCAAAAGCGCAGCAATCGCGGCGGCAGGTCGCGCCCTATACACCATGACCGGCGAATCTACTATCGATGTCAACGGCGTCATCACAGACGAAATTCAAACCGCGCTGAATTTTTCCGCCGTTCAACTCGCGCAATCCCAACTCACCGCCGAAAAGAAAATCGACGCCAAAATTTATTACTGCGTCGGCTTCAGCATAATTTATTACGAACTCGACGGCATTAAGCTCAAAAGTTTAATCGGGCAGCGCGGCAAGGTCGCTAAAACAAAAGTTATCGCGACATTTCTTCCGCGCCAAGTCGTCGACTCAATGCAAGTCGCGCTGACTTATGCAAACCTCGAAGTTCGCGCTCTGACTTTGGAACCTATCGCCGCGATTAGCGTTTTAGTTCCGCCGTCAATGCGTCATTTGAATATTGCGCTGGTCGACATAGGCGCGGGCACTTCCGACGTTGCTATCACTAAGAACGGCTCGGTCATTGCTTACGGCATGGTTCCTTTAGCGGGCGACGAAGTCACGGAGGCTATCTCGCAGAAATTTTTGCTCGACTTCAACGTTGCCGAAGAAATTAAGCGCAAGGCCGCTAATGGCGAGGGCTCGACCTTCAGCGACATTTTAGGACAAAGTTACGAACTCACCGCCGAAGAAATTCTCGCGCCAATCGCCGATAACGTCGCGCACATTGCAAACGCTATCGCCAAAACAATTCTCGAACTCAACGGCAACGAACCGCCGCAAGCTTTGCTTTTAGTCGGCGGCGGCGCACTCTCTCCCAACTTAAATAAATTCGTCGGCGAAGCTCTGAACATGCCGCCCGAACGTGTCGCCGTTCGCAAGCCAAATAACGTCGAAGGCATTAAAAATATCCCGCCCGCTTTGCAATCGCCTGACGCCGCGACGCCTCTTGGCATTTTGAAAGTCGCCTCGACGGATACTTTCCATTTCTTCAACGTCACGATTAACGGACAGGAAGTAAATCTTTTCCACTTCCGCGAGCTGACTGTTGGCGACGCCATTTTAAGCGCGGGCATTGATTATAAAAAATTCAACGGCAAGCCGGGCTTAGGTCTTGTCATAACGCTTAACGGCGAGAAAAAATCTTTCGCGGGGAGTATGGGCACTTTCGCCAAAATCAAAATGAACGATAAGCCTGCGACGCTTGAAACGCCACTTGAAAATAATTGCCAGATAAAAATTGAACGCGGCGAAGACGGAATCACGCCCAAAATTAAAATCGATGACATTATCGCGATTGAGCCGACCTTTTCTATCACCGTCAACGAAAAAATTTTATCCGTCACGCCGAAAATTTTAGTCAACGACGAAGTCAGCTTGCCGACGCGAATTCTTCAGGACGGCGACGAAGTTAATACCAAATCGCGGCGCACTATCGGAGAAATTTTGCGGCTCGCAGGTTATCCGCCCGCAGGCAAAAAGATTTTTTACACGCTTAACGGCAGGAAGTCCCATTACGTTTGCAAGCCCGATATTTTTTGCAACGGCGACCGCGCAGAGATTAGCGAAATTCCGCAAGCCGGCGACAATATCGAATACGTTGCCAACGACGCGCTCAAAGTTGCCGAGATTATCAAGGACGAAAGCCGCACTTCCGCCATTAAAATTTTTTACAACGACAAGGAATATTCCGTGCCGACCGTGATAAATGTTTTGCTAAGCGTCAATGGGCGTGTTGCCAATGAAAATACGATTATCGAAGACGGCGCAGATATTCTTTTCGATATGGAGGAGAAAAAATCTGTTATGGTAAGCGACGCGCTCCTTGCCGTCAACTTTAAACCGCCGCCCGCGAAAAGTCGCATGAGTTTTGTTATTAAAGTTAATGGAATTCCTGTCGACTTCGCCGACCCCGTCAAGAGCGGCGATAAACTCGAAGTTATTTTGAAGACGCCCGACGGTATGGAGTTTAAGCCGCTTGACGATTTAGAAGTTCCGATTCATGAAGAAAAAACGCCGCCGAAGAAATTTTCTATCAGCGACTTTATTAGGGTAGACTAAAAATTTCGCAACTAGCGAAGCGTACGGACGCGGCGACAACGTTAAATTTATCTGGCGATAAATCGCGTCCTCTGTTTGGTTACTTTTCAAAAGTAACTAAAACCTTACTTCGACGCCGCGACTTTGCAAATACTCTTTGACTTGCCGAATAGTATACTTGCCGTAATGGAAGACCGATGCCGCTAAAACTGCGTCCGCCTTTCCGTCAACTAGCACATCATAAAAATGCGCAAGTTCACCCGCACCACCCGACGCAATCACAGGAACATTAACCGCCTCGCTAACTGCGCGGGTCAATTCAATATCGTAGCCGCCCTTTGTGCCGTCGGCGTCCATACTCGTTAGGAGAATCTCGCCGGCACCAAGCGCGACTCCTTTTTTTATCCAGTCAA
>CAMYWI010000074.1 GCA_947302675.1 uncultured Selenomonadales bacterium
ATGCCTTTAGTTATTGCACATATCTAAGAGCGATAAAAATTCCAAACAGCGTCACGATTATTGGAGAAGGAGCTTTTTGGGATTGCAAAAACTTACGAGAAATAACAATTCCTGACTCTGTTATTAAAATTGGTGCAGTTACCTTTGCATTTTGTCCAAAACTTGAGGAAATTTATTATCCGGCGGGTTCTGGTTTTGAAGGAAGTTTAGGGGCGGGCAATTATGCCGAACTTATTCCTTGCAAAGAGTTATTTTGGAAAATTGTTGGTAACAAGGTAAAAATAATCGACGCAGACGAAAAGTTGCGCTGGAAAGTTGAAGGTAAAATCTTAACCGTCGGCGGCATGTGCAGGATAAAAAATTATTCAAACGAGAAGCCGCCTTGGTTCGACAGCCTCCGAGTTATTCAAAAGATTGTCATTGAAGATGGCGTAAAGAAAATTTATGCTTATGCGTTTGCCGATTGTACTCGTCTTGAAAAGTTGACAATTCCCGTGACTGTGAAAACTATCGGCGACTTCGCATTTGCGTTTTGCTACTGCGGTGAACGAAAGATTAACGATGGTAAAAATGTTTTCTGGAGTCTGAACAACGGAACTCTAATTTTAAAGAAAAATCCCGCCGCGAAGTCGGGAGAGGACTTTTCGACGGGTTATGAAACTTGGGAAGTTGTCGAGAAAAACATTAAGAGCGTCAAGATTGAACGCGGTATCGTTCTCGGTAAAAGATTTTATAATTGGCTCGAACGAATGAACTCAGATTTACCTGTTGCATTTTTATAAAGTGTAAAGATTAATCGCATTGGCGGTTGTGTAGGCGGTGACTTCTTCTAAAGTCTCGTTGCGCAGCTCCGCCAATTTTTTTGCAATCTCGACGAGATAAGCCGGTTCGTTGCGCTTGCCGCGAAAAGGCACGGGCGCAAGATAAGGTGCGTCGGTCTCGATTAAAATCATGTCGCGCGGCGCGGCTTTGACGACTTCGGGCAACTTCGCCGAGTTTTTAAAAGTCAAAGGTCCGTCGACGCCGATTAGCCAGCCAAGTTTCCAAACCTCCCGCGCCATTTCCAAACTTCCCGAATAACAATGCAACACCCCGCGCAGATTTTTTCCTTCCGTCTGCAAAATTTTCAGCGTGTCGCCGTGCGCCTCGCGCTCGTGAATACAAACGGGCAAATGCAACTGCCGCGCCAAGTCCAACTGCTCAATGAAAATTTTCTGCTGAATCAGTCGCCGCGCAGAATCCTTTTCCCAATGATAATCCAAGCCGATTTCGCCAATCGCGACGACTTTTTTATCGGTGGCAAGCTCGGCAAGTCGTGTGCAAGTTTTCTCGTCGAAGGCGTCAATCTCTTCCGGATGAATGCCGACGCCCGCATAAAGCTCCGAAAACTTTTGCGCAAGCTCCGTCAACGCTCGCGAACTTGCCAACGTGCTCCCGAAATTTATAATCGCCTCGACGCCCGCAACTTTTGCACGCTCCAAAACCTCTGCGCGGTCGGCGGAAAAATTTTCGTCTTCAAGGTGGCAATGCGTATCGATAAACATCAAATCGCCTCCAAAAAACTCTTGCCGCGCGTCTCGAACTCAACGCTAAAAATTTCGGCAAGCGTCGCCGCAATGTCTGCGAAAGTTTTCAGCGTGCCAAGATTGACGCCTCCGCGAATTTTGGAGCCGTAAACAATCAGCGGAACGTTTTCGCGCGTGTGGTCGGTGCCCGCCGCCGCTGGGTCGCAACCATGATCCGCCGTTATCATCAGCAAATCGTCGCCGCGCATCTTACTCAGAAATTCTTCAAGCTCCGCATCAAAAGTCGTCATCGCCCGCGCGTAGCCGTCAACGTCGCGCCTGTGCCCGAACTTCATATCGAAATCAACCAGATTCACAAAGCACAACCCGCTGAAATCTTCTTCCATAACGCGCAGAGTCTTCGCCATGCCGTCCGAGTTGTCCTCGTTGACGCCGAGCGAACGACTTAGCCCGCGCCCCGCAAATATATCTTGAATCTTGCCGACGCCGATTGTCGCGAGATTTTTTTTATGCAATGCGTCAAGAATCGTCGCGGCGGGCGGCTCCAATGAAAAGTCATGTCTGCGCGGCGTCCGCTCATAATTCGGGAACTCTCCAATAAACGGTCGCGCAATGATTCTTCCAACGTCTGAAATCTCTCGCGCTTGCCGACAAAATTTATACAGCTCCTCGACCGGAACAATTTCCTCGTGCGCGGCAATCTGCAAGACGCTATCCGCCGACGTGTAAACTATCAATGCGCCGGTCGCCTCGTGCTCGCGCCCGAAGTCGTGAATAACCTTCGTACCCGAATACGGCTTGTTGCATAAAATTTTCCTGCCAAAACTTTTTTCAAGCTCGCTAATAACTTCGGGCGGGAAACCGTCGGGATAAGTCGGCAGAGGCTTTTTAGAAATTATCCCCGCAATTTCCCAGTGACCAATCGTCGTGTCCTTACCCGCCGACGCCTCAATCACTCTCGCGAACGCGCCACGCGGATTTTCTTCGCGACGATAAAAATCTACGCCGTCAATGTTGAACAAGCCGAGCCGCGCAAGATTCGGCGTGTTAAAATTTTTCGACGCGGCGATACTTTTCAGCGTGTTGGGGTTATCGTCGCCGAAGTCTTTAGCGTCCGCCGCGCCGCCAATGCCCACGCTGTCCAACACGATTAAAAACACGCGCTTGAATTTCATTTGGCTCACCTCAAAAATATTTTTCCGCCGCCGCTTTGACGACCTCAAGCATGTTGCCGCCCGTGAAAAGAATTCCCGCGCGAAGTCCCGCCGCCTCTGCCGCCGCAATGTCGCGCTCGGCGTCGCCAATTAATATCGACTGCGCGGGCGCAATCTCCAACTCCTTGCAAGCCTTGAGAATCAAACCAGGCTTGGGCTTGCGACAATCACACTCGCCGCTAAAATCTGGATGGTGCGGGCAATAATAAAAGCCGTCAATGTGCGCCCCGACCTCCGCCAAACTTTCCTGCATGAATTTATGAAGAGCGTCGACTTCCTTTGACGTGTAAAGATTTTTGGCAATGCCGCCCTGATTCGTGACGATGACCGCCAAAATTTTTTTCTCGTTGCAAAACTTTATCGCCGCGTGTGCGCCGTCAATCCACTTGAACTTTTCAATCTGCCAAAGATAGCCGACCTCTTCATTGAGCGTACCGTCTCTGTCGAAAAAAATCGCTCTGTTCATTTTCCAACTCCATAAAAATTTTTAAACGTTGAATTTAGTCGAAAAGTTGATGGTTGCGAATGGACGCCAACCCACGACGCCGCGTTTGAACAGGAAGTTCAAGCGGCGATGCCTTTTTCTTTGCTTACTTTCTTTTGGGCAAGCAAAAGAAAGTTAGTTAAAAATACTTCTTGAAGACGACGCAAGCATTGTGCCCGCCAAAGCCAAACGAATTTGAAATTGCCGCGTTGACTTCATGCTCCTGCGCGACGTTCGGGACGTAATTCAAATCAAGTCCTTCGTCGGGCGTCTCGTAGTTAATCGTCGGGTGAACAATATTTTTCTCAACAGACAAAACCGTCGCGACCGCCTCAACGCCGCCCGCCGCGCCGAGCATGTGTCCCGTCATTGATTTTGTCGAGGAGACGGGAATTTTATATGCGTGTTCGCCGAAAAGATTTTTAATTGCCTGCGTCTCGCCCTTGTCATTGAATTGCGTCGAGGTGCCGTGCGCGTTAATGTAGCTGATGTCTTCGGGCTTAAGCCCCGCGTCGTCGAGCGCGAGTTTCATGCACTTTGCTTGAGTAACTCCGCCGGGCGCGGGCGTCGTGATGTGATAGGCGTCGTCATTTCTGCCGTAGCCGACAATCTCCGCGTAAATGTGTGCGCCGCGAGCTTGGGCGTGCTCCAAACTTTCTAGCAAAATAATTCCCGCGCCTTCGCCCATGACAAAGCCGCTACGATTTTTATCGAACGGTCGCGAGGCGTGAGCGGGGTCGTCGTTGTGATCCGAGCAAAGAGCCTTCATAGCCGCAAAGCCAGCAACGCCCGCCGGAGAAATCGCCGCCTCCGTGCCGCCTGCGAGCATAATATCGGCGTCGCCGCGCTGAATCAAATGGAAGGCGTCGCCAATCGCATTTGTGCCCGACGCGCAAGCCGTCACAATACATTCGCAAGGTCCTTGAAGTTTGAAGGCAATCGCGACGTTGCCCGCCGCCATGTTCGTAATCGCCATCGGGATAAAGAACGGACTGATTCGCGACGCGCCCTTGCCGAAAAGTTTTTCGTATTGATTATGCAAAGTGTCCATGCCGCCAATGCCCGTCCCGACGAAAACGCCCGCGCGGTCACTGTCAATTTTCTCGACGTCAAGCTTTGAGTCCTCAAGCGCGAGACGCGCCGCCGCCAATGCAAATTGCGTGAATCTGTCCATGCGCTTGAGTTCCTTCTTGTCAATGAACTGCGCGGGGTCGAAGTCGGGAACTTCGCCGGCAATCTGAACGCTGACTTGAGCATCGTCAAAGCTCGTGATCTTTCCAATGCCATTCTGCCCCGCGATTAGCGCGTTCCAAAAATTTTCCTTGCCAATGCCAATGGGCGTGACCGCGCCCAAGCCCGTGACTACAACTCTTTTTCTCTCAATCAAAATTATCAGCCTCCAAAAATTAAATGTCATAAATTTTTTCGTACTCTCTAATCAGCGCGTCGAGTTTTTCGCATGAATCTTTTCCAAATTCCTTGCCGCGCTCCGTTCTGAAACCCCAAGTGCTCAAAACGTCTCGCATATGTTTCAAGCGCGGCACAAGAACTTCCTGGCTGAAAGTGTGCAAGCCGTCAACTAAGAAAATGCCCATGAACTCTTCCTTTTCGTCGCGGTCGGAAGTCCGAACGTCGCCCATATCGTCAAGCGCGTCGAGAAAAATTTCTTCCGTGCAAATCATTTCCTCAATCGCCCGCAAATTTTCCCAAGCAGTCACCACGCCGCCCCAGTCGTTATCGTCTTCAAAGTTATCGAACTCCGACTCAAGCTCGATGGCCTCCTCAAGCATTTGCTTAACAAGCTCAAATCTTTTTTCGGGAGTGTCGATTTCCATTTCCAAACCCCCTTAAAGGTCGTAGATGTCCTGATATTTTTTTATCAGCGCGTCGAGTTTCTTGCAGTAATTTTTCTTGAACTTCTTGCCGCCCTCCGTCGCGAAGATCCAACCGTTGAGGTTGTCGAAGGCGGATTCGATTCGGCGCAAAAGAATCGTGTCGACAAAATCAATCAGCGCGTCGTCGGCAATGGTAAGGTAAATTTCTTTCTCGTCGGGGTCATGACTACGCACGTCCGCCATTTCGTAAAAGGTGCCCAAAAAAATTTCTTCCGTGCGAATCATTTCCTCAATCGCGATAAGATTTTCAACGGTACTCATTGCGCCGCCCCAATCGTTATCATTTTCCGAGCCGTGAATCAAACTCTCCTCGAACTCGAAACCCTTTTTAATCATGTCGTCGATTAATTTATGTCTTTGGTCGATGTTGTCGAGTTTCATTTCAAAACCTCCGCGAAAATTTTAACACGCGCCGCTATTTCAAGCAAGGATAATAATTTTCTTGTAAAGGTTTGTCAAATTTTATATAATGACCAAAAAATTGCGGAGGCGTCGGGCGATGCGACGATATACAATTTTCATATTGACGGCGGTCATGATAGTGTTGGCGGCGTTGGCA
Organism: uncultured Selenomonadales bacterium; assembly: GCA_947302675.1. The sequence goes on from CAMYWI010000074.1 coordinate 5,679, forward strand.
GGCATGACATTTCCAGTCGACGCGGACAGAAAAATTTCCAGCTCTTCTTTGCAAGAATTGACGGCTTATACGACTTTGCCGCCGGAAACCGCCGCGATTTTGGCGGAAGTTTACGAGCGCGAGAATCACGTCCGGATAAATTTTGTGCCGATGAGTTCGCAAGAAATTTTACAGGAGATAAGAAACGATGCTGTCAGCGACCCGACGGTTGTCCGCACGGTCGACGTTGTTCTTGCCGAGAGTAAAATTTTGCGCGAGGCGGCGGATTTAAATCTGTTGACGCCTTATACGTCCGAGACAAATGACGCGGTCAAGGAAAAGTTCAAAGACGCGCACGACCGTTGGATTGGCATTTGGTACGATCCGATAATTTTTTGTGCGAACAGAGATTATCTGCGCTCAACGGTTGACATTCCTGACACGTGGGAGAAAATTTCTGCGGCGAAGAATATTCGCGTGGGCATAACGGATTTTCTGGCGGCGGAGGCGTCGGCAAATCTCATGCTCCAGCTTATCGGGAACTTCGGCGACGCGAAGGCTTACGACATTTTGAGCGGCATTCACTCGAACGTTGTCCAGTACGCGAAGTTTTTATCTAATCCTGTTCGTCAGGCGGGCATGGGCGAGGTTGACATTTCGATTGCGGTCGAAAGTGAGACGTTGCGCTATTTGCAGAACGGCTACCCGCTGAAGATAATTTATCCCGCCGACGGCACGAGTTATCTTTTGACGGGCTTTGCTATAACGACGAGCGACGCCGCGAAGAATCAAGTTGCCGCGAAGTTTGGAGATTGGTTGCTCGGTGACGAGGCGCAACTTTATCTGCAGACGAACGGTTTTTATTTTATCCCGACGAATCCGCAGACGTTGGCTTATAAGTCTTTTGCGGGGAAAAATCTTTCGCTCTTCGATAATCGCGCGAGTTTTTCCGACGAACAGCGGCAAGGATTTTTTTATCGTTGGCTGAACGAGGTACGGCTGAAATAGGGGGGTTTTCATACTTTCTTTGCTACGCCCAAAGAAAGTATGCAAAGAAAGGGCGTACGACCCGCTGATTTCGCGTCACG
>CAMYWI010000075.1 GCA_947302675.1 uncultured Selenomonadales bacterium
CCTCGAACAACCGCTGGTACTTCACAATCGCAATGGGCAGAACCGCCGGTCACCTCGCGTTGGGCATGGGGCGCAGTGCCGGTGCCGCCGTCACGATTATTCCGGAAGAGTTCCCGCAAGAAAAAATCCGCCTTCAACAGGTCGTCGACATTATCACCGGCTCGATTGTCAAACGCTACCTTATCGGCAAAAATTACGGCGTCGCAGTCGTGGCGGAGGGCGTCATTGAGAAAATCGCGGAAGAAGACTTCCAAGAACTCGGCAACGTCGTCCTCGACGAGCACGGGCACATTCGCTACGCTGAACTTGACTTTGGCGAAATCCTCAAGCAAAAAGTTTTGGCTGAGTTGAAACGCATCGGCATTAAAATTTCTATCGTCGACAAGGAAATTGGTTACGAGTTGCGCTGCACGGCTCCCATTGCTTACGACATTGACTACGCCCGCAATCTCGGCTACGAGGCTATGCAATTCCTTATGCGCGGCGAGAGCGGAGCTTTAATCACGATTCAAGACAACAAAGCCGTCCCGCTCCGCTTTGAAGACATTCGCGACCCCGCCACCGGCAAGACTTACGTCCGCAAGGTCAACATTAATTCCGTACACTATCGCATTGCTCGCGGTTTCATGACCCGTTTGGAAAAGGGCGACCTCGACGACGCCGGCGTTGCCAATGCGTTTAGAATGTCGCCCGAAGAATTCAAAGCTCGCTATCTTTATCTCTTCGACGACGAGCCGACGCTTGACAATCATTGAAATTCAATCACGACATAAAAAATTTCCCCCGCGCAAATTTTTACGCAGGGGATTTTTTTATACAACGTTCAATTTTCTGTCGCCTCTTCTCCAAAGGCAAAGTAGTATCCGACTTTAAAACACTCTTCCAAAAAATTTTTGTCCGTCTCGTTCGCCAAGTCCGCCAGAGAATCTTTCGCTTTGGTCGAGTTGTAAAACTTCCCGTCCTTAAAGCAAAATTTCTGGTGCGTGGACGTGGCATTTCGCGGCGAAAAGCTTCTGCTTATCGGGAAAATATTTTGCTCCCAAATCTGCGCGGCGTCCGAATTTTGCTTGATCTTGATTGAATACTTATCGAGAAAATACGGCGCGTCATTGTAAAAGCCGATGAAGACGAAATTTTTATCCAGCGGCACCCGCGCAGGGTCATTGAGCGCAAGTTCCTCGCCGTTTTCCAAGCGTGCCTTTATCGTTTGCTCGAAAAGCTCCGCGCCCTCCCAATCGCTCTTGAGCAGAGATTTTTTTTCGGGCTGAGTAATTTTTTTATCGGGCTTGAGCTTTGGCAGGTCGTAAGCCTGCGCCGCGCCGCCCGTCAAGATTAAGCACGCCAGCAAAGCCGCAGAAAGTTTCTTCAGCATTGAGCTTACTCCCGAACGACGAAATCCGAATCAAGACTTGGTAGTTCGAGTTCTTGCGCGGGGTTTTCGTTTTTTTTTGACGCAGTAATTGCAACAAGCAACTCCGGATTTTCAAAGCGATTACCCAAAATTGTCATCTTCCAATCCTGCACGTCATAGAGAGCTTGGCGCGTTCCGCTACTGTAATTGACCACGAAACAGCCGTCATGAAAAGTTATCACGCCAATCTGCCCGTTGTCGAGCGAAATAATATCGTCTTCATAAATCTCCTTGCCCGTATTATCGACAAGCCCTGTGAATTGCCCGATTGTCTTCGCGTCCACGCGATAACCTTCATAGCCGTTCTCATAAACGAAAATGTGCGCCTGCGGACCGGGATCGCCGTATGTCCCGCGCTTAAGATAGAAACCGTAGATCCAAACGCTCTTCATCTCGCCGCTGAATATTTGAAAAGTTTTTAAGCCGCGATATTTGATTTCACGTTCAGCCATGAAAGGACACCTCCGACTTAACAAATCAAAAGTTCAATGCCCGCAATTATAACACCGAAAAAATTTTTTGCCACAGTTTTTTATGCCCCAAGAAAATTTTTCGTCATAGTCATTTATGCCCCACAAAAACTTTCTGTCATAATTCCTATGCCCCAAAAAAGTTTCTCGCGAGTTATCTTGCTTAGCGGGCTTAGCGAAATAAGTTGTTTCCAAATCCGTACCTCACCAACCCTCCACTACAAATGAAAATTCTCTTAAAGTATATTCTGCAATTTCTAACTGCATTAAAAAATTCCTGCAAGCCGCAAAATATTTTGTGAAAAATTTTTCAAGCGTTCAAGAGAAAATCGCGCAGGGTTATATTCTTCACGCCGCCAAAAGTTTTGACGGGTTTTAGACTGATTAAAAGTTTCTCGGCGTCTTCGGGCAAGGCTCGCAGTGGGCGCGTGATTCGCCGCACGGTAATTGAGCCGTCGGGCGGAAGGACTTGGATAAAAATTTTCTCGCCGCCGCGCTCCGCCACGAAGTTTATAGTCATAGCTCCGAACTTGCCGACGCTGACAGAAAAGCCTCGCCGCAAAATATTTTGTGAAAAATTTTTCAAGCGTTCAAGAGAAAATCATGCAGGGTTATATTCTTAACGCCGCCAAAAGTTTTGACGGGCTTTAGGCTGATTAAAAGTTTCTCGGCGTCTTCGGGCAAGGCTCGCAGTGGTCGCGTAATTCGCCGCACGGTAATTGAGCCGTCGGGCGGAAGGACTTGGATAAAAATTTTCTCGCCGCCGCGCTCCGCCACGAAATTTATAGTCATTGCGCCGAACTTGCCGACGTTGACAGAAAAGCCGCGCCGCAAAAGTTCATTGCAAACTGCGTTCTCCATTAAAATAGCGTCGCTGACCTGCGCGAGCGCACTGAGTATTCCGTTGTCGAGGCAATAAATTTTCTCGTTGCTCGTCAAGAAGTTGTTCGCCTTAATGTCGAAACGCGGAAATTTTTTGAACAGCCCTGAATCGAAGATGATGCCGAAATAATTTCTGACCTTGCGCAGATTATTTTCGTCAATGCTTTTTAAATACTCGCTGACGTTAGTCGCGCCGCCGACGTTGCGAGCCAAGAACTTTGTCAAATTTCGGAGCAAGCTCGCGTCGCTCAAGAAATTTTTCTCGACAAGATCAAAGAGAATTTCACAAGCCAGCCCGCGCAGAAGTTTTGGGCAAATGATTTTATCGGCGTCGAGCGCGGCGGGCATTCCTCCAAAGTGCAAATATCTTTCCAAAGCCGCCGACGAATAAATTTTTTCCACTTCGGCAAAAGGCAGCGGATACATTTTGAGCACGTCGCAATTTTCGGGCAGGAGTACGGAAATATTTTCGGCGAGCGACTCGCTTGCGCCCGTCACGTAAATTTCTGCAGGCGTGCCGACGAACAGCGCGTTAATCGCCTTTTCCCACTCGTCGACTCTGTCTATCTCGTCGATTAGCAAAAAGAATTTATCAAGCTCCGGCGTCTTGCCGTCCACGAATTCATAGAGCCGTTGGAAATTTTTCAGCTGAGGATTTTCTTCGCAGTCAATGAAAATTATTTCCTCGCCCTGCGCCCGCAAAGTCTCCGCGAAATTTTTTAACAGCGTCGACTTGCCGACCCCGCGCACGCCCGAAATTACTTTGACCGAAAAATTTTCCTTAAGCTCAAGCAGTTTATCTGAATAAAAATTTTGCTCCACAGTCATTCACCACACAAAAATTTTTTCAAATTGTACAACACGCGCCCGCGTTTATCAAGCGTCAAAGATATTGACAAGGCGTCTTATAAGTGTAAAATATTCCTGCGAAATTAAAGGGTTTTAAAAATTTGCGGCGAAGATTTTCACATCACAAAGCTAAACAGGAGGTCAAACCATGATAAAGCTCACGAAATTCAATTCGGACTCGAAGAAGGGCGAATTCATTCTCAACGCCGAACTGATTCAAACAATCGAGTCTACACCCGACACCGTCATAACTCTGGTGAACGAAAAAAAATTCATTGTCGAAGAACCTGCCGATGAAGTGGTGCGCCGCGTAATGAAATATCGTCGTGCCCTCAAGCAACTCTAATCTTGGAGGGGAAAAATTATGCCTGAAGAAGAAAAGGAATTGGAAAGTGAAGTTGCCGCTCCGGCAGTCCCCCCCTCGAATTCCAAGAAGAAAACTATAATCCTGGTCGCCGTGCTCGTGATAGTTGGCTTGGCACTGGCGGCGGGCATTTCGCTTTTCGTCGTGACAAAAGTTATGGGCGACGTTAACAGCGGTCCGGGCAATGAGGAAGGCGTTGGACAACGTTATCACGACCCCGGAATTTTCGTCAAGCTCGGCGATCCTAAAGAAGGCGTCCTCGTCAACGTCGGCGGTCCGCGCAGTGGCAAATTCCTCAAGGCAAGCATTATTGTCGAGTTCAATCCTGGCAAAAAGGCCGTCATAAACGAAGAAACCAACACCCTCTATCCCGACGCCGAGATTAAAATTAACGACGTTGCGACGCAATTTCTGCGCGGGACGGCTCTTGAAGACTTCGACGCCGATAAGCAGGAAGAGTTCAAAAAACAACTCAAGGACGCGCTCAATATGGCACTCGGCTCTGGCTCCGTCTACGACGTTTACATTACGAGTTTCCTCTTGCAGTGATAAGGAGGGAACAACTTGCCCGATTTACTTACACAGGAACAAATTGACGCCCTGCTAGCCGCCGCCAATGAAGACGACGGCGCGTTGGAAGAACTCAAGAACGAAGAAAGTAAAAAGAAAATCAAGGTCTACGACTTCCGCCGCCCCGATAAATTTTCTAAGGATCAAATCCGTACGCTCTACATGCTCCACGAAAGTTTTGCGCGTCTCTTGAATACTTACATGAGTTCGCACCTTCGCACGTTGGTTAATGTCGACGTGGCGTCGGTTGAACAGCTCACCTATCAAGAATTCGTTCAATCTATCGCAAATCCAAGCGTCATTACAATTCTCGGCGTCCCGCCGCTAAAAGGCAACATAATTTTCGAGATAAGCTCGGAAATTGCCTTCGCCTATATCGACCGCGTCTTTGGCGGCGACGGCACGACCGCTATGAAAATGCGTGTCCTCACTGAAATTGAAGATGCCGTCATGCGCCGCTTTGTCGATAACGCTATGGAACGTTTCAAAGAATCTTGGTCGAACGTCACGGAAATGAATCCCGTCCTTGAGGCGACAGAATCTAATCCGCAGTTCACGCAGATTGTCCCGCCCAATGACATGGTTGTTATCGTCACGCTCCATACAAAGCTTGGCGAGGTCGAAGGTTTCATGAATATCTGTATCCCTTATCTCGTCTTGGAGCCGATTATGTCGAAGTTAACGACAACTTTCTGGGTTGCCGCGTCGGTTGCAAAGGACGAACAAAAAGGTCAAGCGGAAAGTATTCGCCGCAAACTCAACAAGACAAAAGTCCCGCTCATTGTCGAAGTCGGGCGCGTGCAAATTACAATTAAAGAATTCTTGACGCTGGGTTTCGGCGACGTACTTCAACTCAATACCAAAGTCAAAGACGATTTCCCCTGCATGGTAGGAACAAATCCGAAATTTTATTGCCGACCCGGTACCTTCGGGAAAAAGTTAGCTGTGCAAATAACGCAGGTCGTAAAAAAAGGAGAGGATGCGACTGATGGCGATGATGAGTGATTTATCACAAGCCGAAATTGACGCCTTGCTGTCGGGAACTGGCGGTGGTGATTCAAATGAAAGTCCGGCGGGCGATGCCGCGCCTGCAGATAATTCCGAAATGGATAACCTTTTGTCGCCAATGGAAAAGGACGCGCTCGGCGAAATAGGAAATATTTCAATGGGTAGCGCGGCAACGACGTTATCAACTTTGCTCGGTCACAAGGTCAATATCACGACGCCCAATGTTTCCGTTGCGCCGATGAATGTCATCCAGCAACATTACCCGTTACCCTATCTCGTCGTCGAAGTCGCCTACACAGTCGGCATTGACGGCAACAACGTCTTTGCAATTCAAGCGACGGACGCCGCGATTATCGCCGATTTGATGATGGGCGGCGACGGCACGAATCCCGATCAGCAACTGACCGAACTCCACATGAGCGCGGTCGGCGAGGCTATGAACCAAATGATGGGCGCGGTCGCAACGAGTTTGTCGGCAATGTTCCATAAAAAAATCGACATCTCGCCGCCAAAGGTCAATCTGGTTGACTTCGGCTCCGAAGAAGTTCTTACGGAGCTTGCGAAAAATTCCGAGCCAGTTGTTCGCGCGGCGTTCCGCATGGAAGTCGACGGCTTAATCGATAGCGAGATAATGCAAATTCTCACGGTCGACGTGGCAAAAGAAATGGTCGAGGCTTTGCTAAACGACGAGCCAGCGGCTACAGACCCGCCAAAAGCCGCGCCCGCTCCTCCGCCAAAAGCTCCGCCGCAAAAAGCGTCGCCTCCACCGCAACAACAGGCTCCGCCGCCCCCGCCGCCGCAACAAAATTATCCTCCGCAGGGTGCTTATCCGCCGCCGGGTTATGGATATGGCGGCTCCTCAATGCAACCAAACGTCGTAACGAATATGCCCGTGTCGCCCGCGCAGTTCATGCCGCTTTCAATGGAACCGGTACAAATCAACGAGAGCAATATCAACTTAATCTTGGACGTTCCGTTGCAAGTGACGGTTGAACTCGGTCGTACGAAGAAGACAATTCGCGAGGTTTTGGACTTAACGACCGGCTCAATCGTCGAGCTTGACAAATTGGCGGGCGAACCTGTGGAAATTCACGTCAACGGGCATTTCTTGGCGAAGGGCGAAGTCGTCGTCATTGATGAAAACTTCGGCGTCAGAATAACGGAAATCGCCTCGC